>JASIBJ010000714.1 GCA_030045215.1 Streptosporangiaceae bacterium
ATCAGCGACGAGATACTCACCCCGCTGCCGTCCGCCACCAGGCAATTCTTGATGCGGACATGCCTGACCGAACTGGTGCCGCCCGACCTCGCGCACGTACTGACCGGCGACAGCGGCGCCGCCGCCCGGCTTGAGCAGCTCAGCCGGGAGAACGGGCTGATCCAGCCCGCCGGCCCGGCCCTGGCTGACTACCGGTATCACCCCATGCTCAGGGACGTGCTTGAGACCGTGCTGCGCCGTGAGCACCCCGACGAGGTGCCCGCGCTGCTCGGCCAGGTCGCGCGCTGGCATGCCGGCCGGGCGGAGGTCATGGAGGCGATCAGGGCGGCGGCGCGGGCAGGTGACTGGGACTTCGTCGCGCACGTCCTCGCCGATGCCAGCCCGGTCGCACCGCCGCAGGTCGGCTGGAGCGAACTCGAGGACGTCCTCGGCGCCTGCCCGCCCGACCGGCGCAGCAATGATTACGTCCTGGCGTCGGCGCTCGCGGCCGCGCGGCTGTGGCACGGCGACCCTGACGGGGCGCTGCCGCACCTCGACTGCGCCGAGAACGTGCTGGCGGGCCAGCCGGACCCGGCAATCACCACGCGGTCGGCTGCCCGGCTGTGGCTGGCGGCGCTGCAGGTCATGCGCCTGGCCGGCACCGACGCGGACCTGACGCCGCAGTGGGAACTGGCTGGCCGCGCTCACGAGGAGTCCAAGAGCGCGCCCGAGCACCGGGGAGCTGGGTTGCTGTGGCTCGCGCTCGGCTGCGCCGGCCTGCGCCGACTCGAAGTCCGGCGGGCCAGGTCCGCGCTACAGCACGCCGGCTCGCAACTGGCGGCGGGCGGACTGCTGGCATTGCGGGAACGAGCCAGGTCCTGGGAAGCCGTTGCCCATGCCTGGTACGGAGACCTGGCCACCGCTACCAGGATCGCGGCTGAGGTCGCCGAGCGGCTGACCGCCGGATCGGGTGATCTGGCCCCGATCCTGGCCGTGAGCCAGGCCCGCGCCCATGTCGCGCGGGATGAGCCGGAAGCCGCGGCGATGCTGCTTGATCAGGCTGACCAAGCCGCGGCCGCCACGGTTCAGCCGGCCGGGGAACCGGTTATCGGCGTGCTGACCGGCATGATGAGGACTCGCATCGCGATCGACGACGGCAACCCCGCCGGGGCGCGAGGCCTGGTCCGGCTGCTGACCGAGACCGTCGCGGGTGAACCGGGCCCAACCGCGGCGATCGCGGTGCTCGATGCCGAGATAAGCCTCGTGGCGGGGGAGCCAGACCGGGCCAGGTCGGCGATAGCAGCCGCCCCTGGCGAGACCGAACTGGGTGGTCAGGACGCCGAGATCTGCCGGGCCAAGCTGCTGATGGCCAGCCACGACGACAAGGGAGCGCTCAAACTGCTCGAGCCGATCATGACGGGCCCGCCCAGCGGTCCGGTTTCTGCGCGTCTGTCGGCCTTGCTGACGGCCGTGATCGCTCACCGGCGGCTGAACCAGGCCACCGAGGCGGCCGAGCGACTCGAGGAGGCGCTTGCGGTGGCCGAGCCCGATGATCAGTCCGGCGCGTTCATCGCGGCGGGCACGCCGATCAGGTCCGCGCTGACCGTGCTGATCACCCCGGCCAGCAGGTGCGCCGGGTTCGCCGGCCGCATCCTCGACCGCTTTGACGGCCGGCTACCGCACACGGCCGGCCAGCCGTCGGGCACGCCACTGACGGAGAGTGAGCTGGCGGTGCTGCGCTTCCTGCCGTCGCACATGACAAACCAGGAGATCGCCGAGTCGCTTTTCCTGTCGATAAACACGATTAAGACGCACCTCAGCTCGGTTTACCGAAAGCTCGGCGTGAGCAGCAGACGGCAGGCAATCGCCCAGGGCCGACGGCTCGACCTGCTCTGATCGCTGATCTCCTACGCGGCCAGCCGGGCGCACGCCGGCGGACCGGGCTCCGCCCGCCGCAAACAGGCACATCAGGCCGACCGCAAACGCGCCGTGGCCCGCACCGAACGCGCGGTGCGGGCCACTTCCTCTGGCCATCTGCGAGGCCGCTGCGTGGCGGCCCCTGGTCAGGCTGACCGTTCCTGGCCGGTTCTCTCTAGCTGGCACGAGGCACTGGCGACGGCGTCAGCCGGGGCCGCTGGCGCCGGATCTCAGGCTGCTCGCGGGGCGGCCATCGCCGCATCCCTGTCCCTGTCCCTGTCCCTGGTCATCTCCTTGGCCTGGCGGCGGACGCCGAAAGCCAGGGCGGCGAGCACGCAGCCGTAGAAGAGCAGCCACGCGCCGACGATTAGGACCAGCAGCGTCAGGGAGAGGCCCGGCCAGATCACCAGGACCAGGCCGGCCCCGAGGCTGAAGACGCCGAGCAGGGCGCGCATCCCGCGGCCAGGGAAGTCGGTCGAGACCGAGGCACCCAGGTCGACGATGCCATGCACGATGAAGTAGACGCCTGCCACGAATGCGATCAGGTAGACGCTAAGCGCGTGGTGCCGCAGGCAGTAGATGCCCGCGAGTATCGCCAGCAGGCCGATCACGATATAGCCGGCGCGCGTCCCGCCGGCCCGGTCACGGTTGGTGAAGCCCTCCCAGAGCTTGGCGATCCCCGTGACAACCAGAGCCGCCCCGATCAGGATCGACGCCACGAACAGCGTGACGTGCGGCCATACCACCAGCATGATCCCTACCGCGATCAAGCCGAGGGCGCCGAGCAACAGCAGCCCCCAGGAAACCTTGGAAGCCTTTGCAACCAGGGCCCCGCCTGGCAATCCTCTATCTTCCTCGCCGTACTGCTGCCTGCCGTAGTCCTCTCGCCTGTAATCCTGCCGCTCCGGCGGTGCCTGGCCAGCTTGCTGCGGAACCGTGGTGCCGGTCGACGTCGTCTGCCGGGTGGCCGTGGCCGTGCTCCCGGTGCTGGCACCCGATGTGCCCGTCGAGCTCGAGCTCTGGTTGGAAGTCCCGCGGTGGAACAGCCCGTGGCGGGTCTGCCGCTGGCCGCTTGGCGTCGGCTGGCTCGCTCCGCTGTCCTGTCCTGCCGAGCCCGCCGGGTTATTGCGCGGATCGGTCATTAGTGAGACCTCCTCACGACTAGGTGCCTGGCACCGCTGGCCGGATTCCCGGACGGTGCCGCCCGCAGGCAACACCCGAGGTCCCCCCGAGTGCACCTCTTGACCCATCGTGCGGTCGCCGAGTTCCCGTGATCATCACCCGTGGCGGGTGAACGCGGGAATGGCTGCCCTAGACTTGGCCCCCAGTAGTCGTGAGCGACACGTCATGCTGGCCCAGGGTTATCAGGTCCGCAAAGCCCAGACGCAGGCCCACGCCAATGACCATTTCCAGGAGCGACTCCCAGGTGAAGACCGACGTCGAAGAGCTGAGCCCGACGAGGGTGAAGCTGACCATCGAAGTTCCGTTCGAGGAGCTCAAGCCAAGCCTTGACAAGGCCTACCGGGAGGTCGCGCGCCAGGTTCGGGTACCGGGCTTCCGGCCAGGCAAGGTGCCGCCGCGGATAATCGATCAGCGCATCGGCCGCGGGGTAGTTCTGGAGCAGGCGGTCAACGACGCGGTGCCCGGGCTTTACACCAAGGCCGTGGCCGAAAACGAAGTGGTACCGCTCAGCCAACCCGAGCTGGAGATCACCAAGCTCGACGACGGCAAAGAGCTGCAGTTCACGGCCGAGGTCGATGTCCGGCCCCAGTTCGAGCTGCCCGCCCTGGAGTCGGTCTCGGTCACCGTGGAGAACGCCGAGGTGTCGCCGGACCAGGTCGAGGAGTACCTGACCGGGCTGCGGGAGCGCTTCGCCTCACTGAAGACCGTTGATCGTGCTGCCGAGAACGGCGACTATGTCACGATCGACCTGGCTGCCTCGGTGGACGCCAAGCCGGTCGAGGACGCGCAGGCCACCGGTGTCTCCTACGAGGTCGGCAGCGAGTCCATGCTGGACGGGCTGGATGAGGCCCTGGTCGGGATGTCCGCGGGTGAGTCGAAGACCTTCACCGCCGAGCTAGCGGGTGGCGAGCACGCCGGCGAGGAGGCCCAGGTGCTGGTGACCGTGAACACCGTGAAGGTCAAGGAGCTGCCCGGGCTGGACGACGACTTTGCCCAGGCCGCGAGCGAGTACGACACCGTTGGCGAGCTGCGGGCCGCCACCCGCAGGCAGCTCGAGGCCGTGCGCAAGGTCGGCCAGGGCGGCCAGGCCAGGGAGCGGGCGCTCGACGCGCTGCTTGAGCGGGTTGACATGCCGCTGCCCGAGCGCATCGTCGAGCAGGAGATCGAGCACCGCAGAGACAGCCTGAAGAGCCAGCTAGATCGGGCCGGCCTCACCATGAAGAACTACCTCGAGTCCAGCGGGCAGACCGCGGCCCAGCTCAGCGCCTCGTTCGAGGAGGACGCCCGCAGGTCGCTCAAGGCCCAGTTCATCCTGGACAAACTCGCGACCGACGAGGAGCTCAAAGTCACGCCGGAGCAGCTCAGCGCGTACGTGGCCGAGCAGGCCTACCGGATGGGCGTCGCCCCGGACCGGCTCGCCAAGCAGCTCAGCGACAACGGGCAGCTCGGCGCGGTGGCCGGTGACGTGCTGCGGGCCAACGCCCTCACGATGCTGGCCGAGAGGGCCAGTGTGGTCGATGAGGCCGGGCGGCCGGTGCACGTCATGCCCGCTGACGAAGCGGCCGGGGACGACGAGGCGGCCGACCAGGAGACTGACGACATCGACGGCGACGAAGAAGACGACGAGAGCTGAGGTCACGCCCCCAGGTCGGCTCGGCCGGCACAAAGGCGAGGCTGCCGTAACGGAATGGCCTGGCCAGCCTGCGCCGGTAGCGAACAGTGGGGATCGGCGGACTTAGCGCTGCTGCGCTCGGGTTATGGTCACTGTCAACGACTGGCGCGGACAACCACAATGAGGAGGGCACCCGTGACCACGCCTCCCAACGACCAGGGGCAGATAGCCCGGGTGCTGGCGCAGGCAGCAGAGGCCCCCATGTTCCCGATGGGCGACATGCTGTTCCAGCGGCTGCTGCGGTACCGGATCATCTTCCTCGGGCAGCAGGTCGACGACGATCTTGCCAACCGCATCTGCGCCGAGCTGATCCTGCTGTCCGCCGAGGACCGCAAACGGGATATTAACCTTTATATCAACTCACCCGGCGGATCAGTATATGCCGGAATGGCGATTTACGACGTGATGCAGTTCGTGCCTAATGACGTCGCGACCTATGCGATGGGCATGGCCGCGTCGATGGGCCAGTTCCTGCTGACCGCGGGCGCCGAGGGCAAGCGCTACGCCATGCCGCACGCCGCGATCCTGATGCACCAGCCGCACGGCGGCATCGGCGGCACGGCCACCGACATCCGGATCCAGGCCGAGCAGAGCCTGTACCTGAAGCGGCTGATGGCCGAGCGGATCGCGTCCCACACCGGCAGGCCCGTCGAGCAGATCGAGGCCGACTCCGACCGGGATCGCTGGTTCACCGCCGAGGAGGCGCGTGATTACGGGATCGTGGATCACGTGGTCCGCAACGCCGCCGACGTGGCCGATCCAAGTTCGCTGACATGACCACGGCTACCGAGATGATCAGAGTCCCGGCGGCCCGCCTGCCGGGAGTTGCGCGAACGGAGGAGGCGCACTGTGAGCGCTGACAACGGTTGGCGGCCCAGCCTGACTGAGTCGCGTTACGTCCTGCCCTCCTTCGTGGAGCGGACGTCTTACGGCGTCAAGGAGATGAACCCGTACAACAAGCTCTTCGAGGAGCGGATCATCTTCCTTGGCGTTCAGATCGATGACGCCTCCGCCAACGACGTCATGGCTCAGCTGATCACGCTCGAGTCGATCGACCCGTCGAGGGACATCCTCATCTACATCAACTCGCCCGGCGGGTCGATGACCTCGATGATGGCGATCTACGACACGATGCAATACATCCAGCCTGACATCCACACCTACTGCCTGGGCCAGGCGGCCTCGGCGGCGGCGGTACTGCTCGCGGCGGGGACGAAGGGCAAGCGGTTCGCGCTGCCCAACGCGCGCATCCTGATCCACCAGCCGGCGGTCGAGAGCGGCTACGGGCAGTCCAGTGACCTGGAGATCCAGGCCAGGGAGATCCTGCGGATGCGCACCGCGATGGAGCAGATTCTGGCCAACCACAGCGGCCAGAGCGAGGAGCAGGTACGCAAGGACATCGAGCGGGACAAGTTCTTCACGGCCCAGGAAGCGAAGGACTACGGGCTGGTCGATGAAGTTCTGACGATGCTGAAGCGCAAGACCGAGGTAGGGTCGTCCTAACCGGGAAATCCGGGAGGGCGGCCGGCGCGCCGCCTGCGGTGCTCCTTAGGCCCCAACTAGGGTCGCCAAGGCGGTACCGTCTAGGTTCACAGACGTTTCGAGCTCGCGGGTAGGTCTGACCTTCGCGTCCGGCCGGCGGCCTGGCAGCTTTGACGGCACCAGGGGCGCTGGTCGCTCGGCGGCGGCCAGCGGCTAGAAGGAGTAACTGGGTGGCACGCATCGGCGATGGCGGTGACCTGCTGAAGTGCTCGTTCTGCGGAAAGAGTCAGAAGCAGGTCAAAAAGCTCATTGCCGGTCCCGGCGTGTACATCTGCGACGAGTGCATCGATCTGTGTAACGAGATCATCGAAGAGGAGCTAGCCGAGCCGGCAGAACTGAAATGGGACAGTCTGCCCAAGCCACGGGAAATCTACGAGTTCCTTGACTCTTACGTAATCGGCCAGGACAAGGCCAAGAAGGGCCTGTCTGTAGCGGTCTACAACCACTACAAGCGGATCCAGTCGGGCGGAGACCGGGCCAGCGAGGACGGCGTCGAGCTGGCCAAGTCCAACATCCTGCTGCTCGGCCCGACCGGCTCGGGCAAGACGCTGCTGGCCCAAACCCTCGCGCGGCTGCTGAACGTGCCGTTCGCCATCGCCGACGCCACGGCGCTCACCGAAGCCGGATACGTCGGCGAGGACGTCGAGAACATACTGCTCAAGCTCATCCAGGCCGCCGACTACGACGTCAAGAAGGCCGAGACCGGGATCATCTACATCGACGAGATCGACAAGATAGCCCGCAAGAGCGAGAACCCGTCGATCACCCGCGACGTCTCGGGTGAGGGCGTCCAGCAGGCCCTGCTGAAGATCCTGGAGGGGACCACGGCTTCCGTGCCTCCGCAGGGCGGCCGCAAGCACCCGCATCAGGAGTTCATCCAGATCGACACGACCAACGTGCTGTTCATCTGCGGCGGGGCCTTCGCCGGCCTTGAGAAGATCATCGAGCAGCGGGTGGGCAAGAGCGGGATGGGCTTCGGCGCGATCTTGCGGGTCAAGACCGACAAGACCGAGGCTGACCCGTTCGCGGATGTGATGCCTGAGGACTTGCTCAAGTTCGGCATGATCCCGGAGTTCGTCGGGCGGCTGCCGGTCATCACGAGCGTGCACAACCTCGATCGCGAGGCCCTGATCCGGATCCTGACCGAGCCGCGTAATGCCCTCGTGCGCCAGTACCGGCGGCTGTTTGAGCTGGACGGCGTGGACTTGGAATTCACCGACGACGCTCTGGAGGCAGTGGCCGACCAGGCCATCCTGCGCGGCACCGGGGCGCGCGGGCTGCGCGCGATCCTCGAGGAGGTCCTGCTCTCGGTCATGTACGAGGTGCCGAGCCGCAAGGACGTCGAGAAGGTCGTGATCAGCGCCGAGGTCGTACTCGAGAACGTGAACCCGACCCTGGTGCCGCGCGATGTCGCGCGCCGCGCGCCACGGGAAAAGTCCGCGTAACTCGAGCCGTTTACGCGACCGGTTGCTCGGCGGCGGTTAGGTGCCCGTCGCTGACCCTCAGGACCCGGTCAGCCAGTTCGATAAGCGCCTTGTCGTGCGTCGCGACAATGCCCGTCATGCCCTCGGCATGCACGATCCTGCGAAGCAGCCCCATGATCTGCGTGCCCGTGGCCACATCCAGCTGTCCCGTCGGCTCGTCGGCGAGCAGGAGGCTAGCGTTGTTGGCCAGGCCCCTGGCGATCGCCACCCGCTGCTGCTCGCCGCCGGACAGCTCGTAGGGGCGCTGATGCTCGCGGCCCTCGAGGCCGACCACCCGCAGCAGGTCGCGAACGCGCTTCTCGCGCTCGGCCGGCGACCGCCGGGCCAGGCGCATCGGGATGCCGACGTTCTCCGCGGCGGTCAGCATCGGCAGCAGCGCGAACGACTGGAACACCAGCGCGATCCGGTCCCGCCGCAAGGCTCGCAGCTCGTCACCGTGCATCGCCGACATATCGGTCCCCTCGAACCAGACGTGACCGGACGTCGGCCGGTCCAGCCCGGCCAGGATGCTCAGCAGTGTCGTCTTGCCGGACCCGGAGCGGCCGACGACCGCGACCAGCTCACCCCGGTTTACCTCGAACGACACGCCGCGCAGGGCGTGCACCTTCTGGCTTCCCGCGCGGAAAGTCCTGGTGACGTCCTCGACGCGGATTATTTCGTCGTTCCGCTCGCTCGCTGCGCTCATCGTGGCCCGTTCTGCTCGTCATCGCTGCCGTAGCCGCGTACGGGCCGACTGCCACCGGCCGGGCTGGCACCGGACGGGCTGGCACCGGACGGGCTGGCGTCGGCCGGACGCACGGTCACGTACTCGGGTTCGAGCCCGAGCCTGACCCGGTCGCGCATCCCGAGAGCCTCGATGTACTCCGCGGGCAACTGCAGCCGGCCGGCCCGGTCAAGCGCCGCGAACTGCTCGGCGACGTGGGACTCGGCGCCGGACTCGTCGATCTCGGTCCGGCGCAGCACTTCGGTGCTGATCCGGCCGTCCCTGATCGCGATGGTCCTGCTCACGTGCTCAGAGACGGTCTCGTCGTGAGTCACGACCAGGATGGTGGCACCGGTCTCGACGTTAGCGGTCCGCAGCGCACCGAACACCTCGGCCGCGGTCTGATTGTCGAGTTCGCCGGTCGGCTCGTCTGCCAGCAGAACAGGCGGGCTGTTCGCCATCGCGACTCCGATCGCGACCCGCTGCTGCTGACCACCGGACATCTCCGGCACCATCTTGTTGCGGCAGTCGCCGACGCCGAGAATCTCGAGGATGTCAGTCACGAGCCGTCTACGGTTCCTGCGGCCGACCCCGGCCAGCTGCATCGGCAACGCGACGTTCTCGGCTGCGGTCAGGTGCGGCAACAGGTTCCTGCTGGTCTGCTGCCACAGGAAGCCCACGGTTGAGCGCCAGTAATCGAGTCGCTCCTTGCTGGTCATGGTCAGCAGGTCGTGACCGGCGACCGTGGCCTTGCCGCCGGTTGGCTGGTCGAGCCCGGCGAGGATGTTCAGCAGCGTGGACTTTCCGCTGCCGGAGGCGCCGACCAGTGCCGTCAACTCACCCTTGCCGACGACCAGGTCCAGGCCCTGCAGCGCCTGGACCTCGATGCCGCTGATCTTGAATATCCGTACCAGCCGGTCGCAGTAGATCATGATGTCGGGCCCGGCCTCGCGCCGGTGGGCGGCTGGCTGCTGCCATTCCAGCTCTTCGGCAAGGATGTCGTCGATGGACATGGCTAGGTGGCCTCCTCGGTGCGGAGCGCGGTGGCGGTGCTGGTGCGGCGGGCGAGTAGTTGCTCGGCGGTGATGCCGGCCAGGGCCAGGATGATGGCGATGGCGGCGGTGATGAGGATGGGGGTCGGGTAGAGCTGGACGGGGACGGTGACCTGGGAGCTGGTGAGGGGGGAGAGGTCGACGACGCGGTGCAGGATGAGGGCGAGGGTGGCGATGGCGGCGGTGGTGCCGATGATGGCGACGGCGAGCAGGGCGAGGGGGTCGAAGAGGGCGAGGGCGAAGGCTTGCCCGGTCGACATGCCGAGGGCGGACATGCGGGTCATGAGGATGCGGCGGCGGGGTGCGGAGGCCAGGAGGGCGAACAGCAGCGCGACGGCGCTGAGCGCGGCGGCGGTCCAGCCGCTCAGTGCGAACAGGCCGATGGCGTAGCGGGCGGGGGAGTTGTCCTGGGCGGCGATCAGCCCTTGCCGGGTGGTGAGCTGGAAGCCGGGCATGTGCCGGTCGATCGCGGCCAGCCGGGTGGTGGGGACGCCCGATCCGGTGACCAGCAGGGTGTCTGGTCCGGGCAGGGCAGGGATGTCGGGCGCGGCCCATTGCGGGTAGATGATGTAGGCGCCGCCCTGCGGGAACGCGGGCGTGTCCTGGCTGACGGTGCCGGTGATCGTGACGTGCAGGGACTGGCCGAAGTAGGTGAACGTGCGGCGGGAGGCGCTGCCGGCGGTCGGTCCGAGCTGGGCGGCCAGCGCTGGTGAGACCAGGACGGGCACGGGCCCGGACCGCTGGGTTAGCCGGGCGGCCGGGAAGCGGGGCCAGGGCGTGGCCGTGGCGAGCGCGGCGTAGGGGGCCGGGCTGACCACGGCGATGCCGGCCCGGACGGTGCTGCCGGCGCCGTTGGTGATCGTCGGCGCGTAGCCGGTGCTGGCGCCGGTGGCGTAGATCGCGGCGGTGTGGGTGACACCGGGCACCGCGGCGACCGCGCGCAGGTCGCCGGCGGTGACGGTACCCGCGCCGGGCGCGGTAAACACGGCGTCGGCGCCGGTCTGGGCCCAGGAGCTGGCGGTCTGGCCGGCGGCGACCGACAGGGTGAGCAGCCAGCCGAGCAGGGCCAGGGTCATTGTCAGGACCAGGGTCGCGGCGGGCATGAGGGCGCGCAGCCGGGACCGGCCGGCTCCGGTCAGGCCCAGGAACGTGACCGGGCCGCGGGCCGCCCCGGCCACCGGCAGCAGGGCCCGGATCGGGACCGGGTAGAGCCGGGCGATGATGATGGCGGCGGTGGCGGCCAGCAGCGCCGGGCAGGCGAAGGCGAGCTGGTTGGAGCCGGTGCCGGTGCCGCGGACCAGCAGGGCGCTGACCGCCCCGGCCGTGACCACCACGACCGTGGCCTCGGCCACGACCCGCCGGGCCGAGCGGCGGCCGGCCGT
>JASIBJ010000715.1 GCA_030045215.1 Streptosporangiaceae bacterium
CGTACCCGGGTCCGCGGCCGTGGCCCGCAGCCCGCTCAGCGTGCTGACGAACCGCGAAGCGGAGGTCCTGCGCCTCGTGGCGGCCGGCCGCAGCAACCGCGAGATCGGCGCGGAACTGTTCATCGCGCCGAAGACGGTGAGCGTGCACGTATCGAACATCCTGGCCAAGCTCGGCGCGGCCAGCCGGACCGAGGCAGCCGCGATCGCGCACGGCAACGGGGTCCGCGGCTGAGGGCACCGCCGGAACCGAAGGGGCCGGTGACAGGGCTGCTCACGCACAAGATCCCGTTTATCCTGGCGAGGTGAGCCAATCGGGTCAGATCCCCACAGGAACTGTCACCCTGCTGTTCACCGATGTGGAGGGATCGACGCGGCTCTGGGAAGCCGAGCCCGACGAGATGGCTGCGGCCCTGCGGCGCCACGACGAGATCGTCCGCGCGGCAATCGATCGGGCGAACGGGTATGTGTTCAAGACCATCGGCGACGCGTTCTGCGCCGCGTTCTGGACCGCGCAGGCGGCGCTGGACGGGGCACTGATCGCCCAGCGAGGGCTGCTCGCCGAGGGCTGGCCGACGAGCCGGCCAGTCCTGGTGCGGATGGCGCTGCACTCCGGGGTCTGCGAGGAACGCGACGATGACTACTTCGGCCCGGTGGTGAATCGCGCCGCCCGGCTTGAGGCCATTGCCCACGGCGGACAGGTACTCGTCTCCGGCGCCATGGCCGAGCTGCTCATGGAGTCGCTGCCCGACGGCGTGGGCCTGCGGGATCTCGGCCAGCACCGGCTGAAGGATCTTGGCCGTCCCGAGCAGGTCTATCAGGTCGAGGCGGACTTCCTGGCGGCCAGCTTTCCGCCGCTCGCCTCGCTGGACAGTCCCGAGCTGCCGAACAACCTGCCGAGCCTGCCGAGCGCGTTCATCGGCCGGGACCGGGAGCTTGACGAGATTCGGTCGCTGGCCAGATCGTCGCGGCTGCTGACGCTCACCGGGGCAGGCGGCAGCGGGAAGACAAGACTCGCCCTGCAGGCTGCGGCCGAGCTGATCGACGGGGCCGCGGGCGGCGTGTGGCTGGCTGAGCTTGCTCCGGTGGTGTCGGGCGACAACGTTCCGGTCGCTATCTCGGCTGTGCTCGGGCTCGCCGCCCAGGTCGGGGGATCGGCCCACGACGCGCTGATCGACGCGCTGGCCGGTCAGGAAATGCTGATCCTGCTGGACAACTGCGAGCACGTCATCGACGCCGCGGCGAAGCTCTGCGACGGGGTGATCAGGCACTGCCCCCGAATCCGCATCATCGCGACCTCACGCGAGCCGCTCGGCATTGACGGTGAGCGGGTGTACCGAGTCCCGTCCATGTCGCTGCCGCCCGCGAACATAGAGACGGCGGCTGACCTTGCGGAGTTCGACGCGATCCGGCTGTTCGCTGAGCGCGCGAAGACGCATGATCCCGAGTTCACGCTCGGCGGCGGAACGGCCGCGCTGGTCGCCACGGTCTGCCGTCGGCTGGACGGCATCCCGCTGGCGCTGGAGCTGGCCGCCGCGCGGCTGTCCTCAATGTCACTGCAGCAGATATGCGAGCGGCTGGACCAGCGGTTCCGTCTGCTGACGGGCGGCAGCCGCATCGCGATGCCGAGGCAGCAGACATTGCAGGCGACCGTGGACTGGTCGTTCAGCCTGCTCACAACGCCGGAGCGGGAGACGCTGGCCAGGCTCTCGGTATTCGCCGGGGGTTTCGAGCTGGAGGCGGCCGAGGCCGTCTGTTCGACCGATGCCGTGGATGCGCTGGACGTCATGGACCTGGTCCACTCGCTCGTCAGCAAGAGCCTGGTTGTCGCCGACCGGACAGCGTCGGGGGTCAGATACCGGATGCTGGAGACGATCAGGCAGTACAGCGCCGAGGAGCTGTTCAGACTGGTGGGCGAGGCAGAAGCCCTGCACATCAGGGACCGGCACGCCGAGTACTACCTGCAGCTGGCGGAGACGACGGCGCCGGAGTTGACCCGGCAGCGCCAAGGCGAACGGCTGCGACAGCTCGACCTGGAGTGGGACAACCTGCGATGCGCCGCATCGCGCCTTGAGGCGGCGGGCCGGTCATCCGATGTCTTGCGGCTCGTCGTGGCGCTGGAGCGGTTCATCATGAGCCGCCTGCACACGGACCTGATCGGCTATTTGCGGCGCGCAATCGACGACTCCGCTGCCGCTCCGAGCCCTCAGCTCGCCAGCGCCCTGGTTACCGGGTCGCGGCTTGTCTCGCTGGGATACCGAAGGGACTCTGCCGAGCTTGCCGTCGCCGCGGCGTATGCGGAGCGCGCCCTGGCCATGGCGCGGGAGCTTGGCGACCGGCGGATCGAGGTGCGAGCCCTCAACGTGCACGCCGACGGGGCGCACCGCGCACGCGACCGAGACGAAGTGCGGCGGCTGGCGGAGGAAGCCGTGGCGCTCGCCCGCGAGATCGGAGACGTTCAGTTGCTGGGCGAGCAGTTGCTCCAGCTAGCGGGCGCGATCCCCGCCGATGAGGAGGCAAGCAGTGTCCGGCACGAGGTGCTGGCGTGCTGCCAGCAGTCCGGCGACGAGCTGATCGCCGCTATCGTGCTGCAACAGCTCTATGGCCAGGAACTGAGGGCAGGCCTGATCGAGGAGGCCAGCTCTCATCTTGAGCAGTCGCTCGCGATTGCCGAGCGGCTCGGCGCGGACATGTTGATGTACTTGGTGCGATGCGACCTCAGCCTCCTGCGGCTGATCCAGGGCCGGTACGAGGAGGCCGCGCCGATGGTGCGCTGGTGCTTGATGGTGGCAAGACGCGTGGGTATTCGCATCGACGCCTCCGAGCTCCTGCTCGCGGCCGCTTGCTGCGCTGCCTGGCAGGGAGATCACCTGCTGGCGGCCCAGCTGCACGGTGCCGCCGACGCCGATATCGCAGCGGCGGTGGAGGTCGGTGCGATCGGCATGACCGCGGCGGAGCAGGACTTGCGCGAGCGCGCGCAGGCCCGGCTGCGGGCGGAACTTGGGGATGCGGCCTACGAGCAGGCTTACGCGGCCGGAGCCACGTTGTCGCCGACGGTGGCGGTGGAACTCGCGCTGCGTCGCGAGGCACCGGCCAGCGCGACGGCCAATTCGGTATAAAGGCGATACTGCCGCGCCACGGTCCCGAGCCCGTAAACCCGTTATAGTGCGGTGCATTCAAGCTAGCCGCTGCCGGCCGGGACGCTAAGCGCGGGCACCGGCTCAAAGGATGGAGTCGAAGTGTTCGAGACGGTAGTCGTGGGCGCCGACGGGTCTGAGACCGCAGCCGAGGCTGTCCGCAAGGCGATCGAGCTGGTCAAGCTGACGGGCGGGCGCCTGCATGTCGTGACCGCCTACCGGCACGAGCAACTGTCGGCGGCGGAGGGCGCCGAGACTCCCGGCGCGCTGGGATCGCGTGACCTGGCCCAGTCAGTCGTGGCCGATCACGTGTCAAGGGCCCGGGCCGCCGGGGTCGGATCTGAGGGTCACGCTATCAGCGGCGATGCGGCGAACGCGATCTGCGACGTGGCCGATGAGGTCGGCGCCGACCTCATCGTCGTCGGCAACAGGGGCATGACCGGCATGCGCCGCGTCCTCGGCAGCGTGCCGAACTCGGTGGCCCATCACGCCCCATGCGATGTCCTGATCGCGTTCACCAGCTGAGAACTGCCGACCTCGTCGCGCACCTGCCCCCACGGGCAGGCGCGCGAGTGGCGGCGGGGCTAAAGCGGGATGTTGCCATGCTGCCCGCGGCTGCAGGGTGCCTCCGCGATCGCTGCCACGATGGCCTGCCTGGTCCTGCTGGGCTCGATCACCTCGTCGACGACGCCGATCGACATGGCCCGCTGCAGGCCGCCGGCCACCTCTTCGTGCTCGGCAGCCAGCTTGGTCTCCAGTTCGTGCCGGTCCTCCGGCGCAGCGGCCGCGAGCACGCGGCGCTTGAGGATGCGGACCGCCGCGACGGCACCCATCACCGCGATTTCCGCGGTCGGCCAGGCGTACACCTTGGTAGCGCCGAGCGCGCGGGAGTTCATCGCGATGTAGGCGCCGCCATAGGACTTGCGGGTTACCAGCGTCACCCGCGGCACGGTGGCCTCGGCGAATGCGTGCAGCAGCTTCGCCCCGCGGCGCACCACACCATCCCACTCCTGGCCCACGCCTGGCAGGTAGCCTGGCACGTCGACCACGACCACCAGCGGTACCCCGAACGCGTCGCACATGCGGACGAACCTGGCTGCCTTCTCCGCCGAGGTGGCGTCGAGACAACCGCCGAGCCGCAACGGGTTGTTAGCGATGACGCCGACGGTGCGGCCGGCCATCCGGCCGAGCGTGGTGACGACGTTGGGCGCCCAGCGCGGGTGCAGTTCGATACCGGGCTCGTCCAGCAGGCCTGCGATGAGAGGGTGCACGTCGTAGGCGCGCTTGGGCGAGTCGGGCAGTAGCGCGCTGAGGTCGACGTCGGCGATCTCGCTGACCGGGATCGGGTCGGTGATCTGGTGCCCGAACAGCAGCACCAGGTCGCGGGCCTTGTCATAGGCCTCCGCGTCGGTCGGGGTGACGATGTGCACGACGCCCGAGCGCCGGCTGTGCGGCTCGGGCCCGCCGAGCCGCTCCATGTCGACGTCCTCGCCGGTCACGCTGCGGACGACGTCCGGGCCGGTGACGAAGATGCGGCCCTGATCGGAGAGGATGACCAGGTCGGTGAGGGCGGGGCCGTACGCGGCGCCGCCGGCCGCGGCGCCGAGCACGACCGAGATCTGCGGCACCTTGCCGGAGGCACGCGTCATGGCCGCGAACACAATGCCGACCGCATGCAGGCTCTCGGCTCCCTCAAGCAGCCGGGCGCCGCCGGAGTGCCACAGTCCGATGATGGGGGCGCCCGTCTCGACAGCAACGTCGTAGGCAGCGACGATCTTCAGGCAGCCGTCGATACCGAGGGCCCCGCCCTGAATCCTCGGGTCGCTCGCGAACGCGACCGTGCGCACGCCGCCGATGCTGCCGACGCCGGCGAGGACGCCGCTCTCATCAG
>JASIBJ010000716.1 GCA_030045215.1 Streptosporangiaceae bacterium
ACGCATACAGCGCGTCGATGTCGCTGGCGTACTTGGCCATGACGTAGTCGCGGCGGACCTTGCCCGTAGGCGTGAGTTCGGCGCCCACCCCGAACTGGCCGGGCAGGATGCGGAATCGCTTAATCGTCTCGGCCCTCGACACGGTCGCGTTGGCGCTGTCCACGGCGTGCTGCACGGCCTTGCGCAGATCCGGGTCATCGCCCAGCTCGGCGATGGCCGCACCGGCGGGCTTGCGGTGCTGGTGCTTCCACCGGGCGAAGGCCTGCTCGTCCAGGGTGAGCAGAGCCGCAACGTAGGGGCGGCGGTCGCCAATGACGACGCACTCGGCGATCAGATAGTTCTGGCGCACCTTGTCTTCGAGGGCGGACGGCACCACGTGCTGGCCGCCGGCGGTGATGAGTATCTCCTTCTTCCTGCCGGTCACGTAGACGAATCCGTCCGCATCGACGCGGCCAAGGTCCCCGGTACGCAGCCACTGACCGTCCAACGCCTCCGCGGTCGCCAGCTGGTCGCGCCAGTAGCCCTGGAAGATGTCCGGACCCTCGATCTCAAGCTCGCCGTCCGGGGCAGTCCGCACACTGTACCCGGGCATCGGCAAGCCCACCGAGCCGACCCGCTGCTCGGCTGGGCGGTTCATGGTGTGCGGGCCGACGGCCTCGGTCAGGCCCCAGCCCTCCAGGACGCTTACTCCCGCGCCGCGCAGGAAATGGGCGAGGTCCTGGCTGAGTGGCGCGGCGCCGCTGATCACCCACCGGACCTGGCCGCCAAGCCCCTGACGCACCCGGGCGTACACCAGCCGGTCGAACACGGCGTGCCGCACCCGCAGCGGCAGGCCCGGCCGGCCGGAGCGACTCCACGCGATCGCGGTAGCTTCGGCTGCAGCGAAGACCCGCCGGTGCCCGCGCTCTTCGGCCTGCTGGCGCGCCGACTCCGCGACCTTCTCCAGCACGCGGGGGACGGCGAGCAGGATCGTCGGCCGGAAGGTCTGGAGCGCGCTGGGCAGCTCGGCTGGGTCGGGAAGGAAGCCGACTCGCTTGCCCGCATGCACCATGCACAGCAAGACCGCCCTGGCAAGGACGTGTGCAAGCGGCAGGAAGAGCAAGATAGAGGCGTCCCCGGCCAGTATCGGGTCTTGCACGCCCGGAACAGCCAGTATGGCGCGGACGGCCTCGGTGAAGTTGCCGTGGCTGATCATGCAGCCCTTTGGCCTGCCCGTCGTGCCCGAGGTGTAGACGATGGTCGCGACCGTATCGGCGGTCACGCTCGAACGCCGTTGAGCGACCTCCTCGGCCGCGCCAGCCCGCCCGGATATCGCGAGCGCGTCCAGATCGCCGGTGTCTAGCCGCCACGTCGTCTCGACGGTTCCTGGCTTGGCGCGGCGGACGGCCTCGGCGATGCCTGCGGTACCGGCGAAGACCGCCACGGCGCCGGAGTCGCCGAGCTGCCAGTCGATCTGATCCGCCGACGAGGTCTCGTAGATAGGCACCGTTACCGCCCCGGCGGCCCAGATCGCAAAATCGCAAACCGCCCAGTCAAGGCTCGTCGGCGCTATGAGGCCGACCCGGTCACCCGGGCTGATACCACTGGCTACCAGGCCCGCGGCTACCGCGCCGACCCGAAGCGCGAACTGCTCCGCAGTCACGGGCTGCCAGGCGCCGTCCGCCAGCGTGGCGAATACGTCGCGCGCCGGGTCTCGATCAGCCCAGGCGAATACGTCGTCGCAGGCATTCGCGCCCATGAATCACCACCCTGTCCCGAACGACGCTCACTCCGCCTGGCATGGCAGCACGTGCGCCTCTGTTGTCGTCCGGCTATCCGCTTTCCCCGGACGGCTCCTAACCCATTCCGCGGACGGCTCCTAACCCACTCGACAACTCCGGCCTTCCGAACACCAGAGGACGTTGGTCCCGCAGAAGCAGACAGACGCCCCGCCAGCCGGCGACTGAACAGGACTACGGGGGACTGCACGAGGCACACCGTCAGGACTGATCTCCGGGTCGCCCTTCTCGCGCTGCCCAGGCGGGTCGGCTGCTCAGCGCCAGCGGAACCGTCATAGCCGACGACAATCCCATTGCCTGTCATGGCATCCCTGGGGCTCCTATCCGGCGGCAAAAGGCAGCTCATGCGAGCTCGTGGCCTTCTCGCGTCCGGCGATAAATCCCATCCGACCGGCCGCAGATCGCTCATAGCGGACTTCTCGAGCCCAGGGTAATTTTCCCCAGGCTGAAAGGTCACCTGGGTCGGGTGACTTCCGATGCTGCCCGAGTGGGAAGCCTCACCGTGTGCTCCACCGCAAGGCAAGCACAGCAATGTACGGGCGCCACACCACGCGGTGTAAAAACAGGGAGGATTCATGCCGGCTACTAAGGAGCGCGAAGCAGCGGCAGAAGAGCTGCTCAATGCGCTCATGGACCGCGGGGACGACGAGAAGCCGCTGATTGAGCATCCGCTGCTGCTCGCGGCGCTCATGCGGCGCCGCCGGGATCGCGGCGAGCACATGATCGAGCACCCGCCGCTGCTCGCGGCGCTGATGCGGCACCGCGAGGACGAAGGCGAGCCCATGATCGAGCATCCGCTGCTGCTCGCGGCGCTCATGCGGCACCGCGAGGACGAAGGCGAGCCCATGATCGAGCATCCGCTGCTGCTCGCGGCGCTGATGCGGCGCCGCCGGGATCGCGGCGAGCGCATGATCGAGCATCCGCTGCTGCTCGCGGCGCTCATGCGGCACCGCAAGGATCGCGGCGAGCGCATGATCGAGAACCCGCTGCTGCTCGCGGCGCTGATGCGGCACCGCGAGGACGAAGGCGAGCCCCTGATCGAGCATCCGCTGCTGCTCGCGGCGCTCGCACGTTAGTCGCGACGCCGAACCGTTTGGCTGGCCACCGCGACGCCGCGGCGCCGCCGCGGCGCCGCGGAGTCGAGTGCCCCCGCTCGGCCACTCACGGTGAGCGGCGGCGAATTTCCTACTGACACTGCGTAAAGGACGGCATATGGTCGCCGAATCCTCCCAGGACAAGCTTGATTCGCTGATCGATAAACTGATCGATGACATTCTCCGCGAATCTGGCGTAGCTGACACCCCTGAACGTGGGAAGGGCACAACTGCGGCTCTCCTCGAGCATGCGATCGGGTCAACGCGTCGGCCATCTCGCCTTTCGCTGCTGGAAAGGGTGCTATTTATCGAGGCGATTGCAGCAGAACTGGCAGACGCGCTCGCACCCGCACTGGCAGAGCAGCTTGCATCACGGTTCCTGAAGGCATTTGAGCAGGATGGCAAGCAATCCAGCCGCGCAGAGACGAACAAGAACGGCCAGAGCAGATAGTCGAATCGAACAGCGGACCCCTGGCATGCCGCAATGACCTACTCGGCGCGCTTGGGGCCTGAGGCGAACGGCAGCGTGCAGGTCACGTTCGGCCTGCTCGGGTGGTTCATCAGATAGCCACCAGGCCGGACCCGGCCAAGCTGCTCGGCTGCTTCCTGAGGTGCGGTTGCCGGTGCGTCGCCCGGGCGAAGTCGCCTGGCTGCGGGCCGACCGTTCAGTCGGTGAGCGCTTGGTCGTGGGCAGGGTCGGCGACAAGCGGCGCAAGCAGGCGGCCTTCCGGGTAGTGCGCCGCGGCGGCAGGCAGCAGGGACGGGCGGCCGCTGAGCAGGACCCGGACAGTCCCGAGGCGGGCTTCAGGATTCCCGGACCTGGTGGCCGGTGCCGGGCCGACGCCGGCCACGGACGGAACCGCGGCGGCGCGGCGGAGCGCCTGCGCGGCTACGGCCCCAGCCGAGCCCAGCATGACGGCTCGGGGAACCGCGCGGCTGATTTGCCCGGCTGCCAGCTCGTATTCGGTGCAACCGAGTACCACGGCCTGGCACCTGGGCGGGGTCATGTGGGCCGCGTTGTGTACGGCCGCAGCTATCGCGGGTTCGTCGCCCGCATCGACCGCGTCGGCCAGGCCGGGGCAGGCCACCGGCGTTACCTCCGCCGTGCCGCCGAACTCGGCGATGAGCCGTCGCTGGTAGTCGCTGTTCGTGGTCGCGACGGTGGCCCAGATGGCGACGACGTGGTGGGCTGCCGCGGCTGGCTTGATGGCCGGCACGGTGCCGATGACGGGGATCTGTGGTTCGAACTCTGCTCGCAGGGCGTCCAGCGCGTGCACCGACCCGGTATTGCAGGCCATGACCAGGACGTCCGGCTCATAGTGAGCTGCCGCTCGGGCGCACAGCAACGCCCGCGCCGTTATGTCGGCTGGCGTCCTCGGGCCCCAGGGCATCCCGTCCGGGTCGGAGGCGAGCACAAGGTCGGCGTCCGGGCGCAGGCGGTGTAGCGCCGCAGCCGGGGCGAGCAGGCCAATGCCCGAGTTGATCAGCGCGATTCGCACCTGATCACTCTATGAGGGCCTGCGGCCGGGCGGTCCTGGACCGGTCGGCGCGACATCAGCGGTGAGACCGGCCAGGATCACCCGCCGCCGAACCAGCCGGGCACGTCGAGCGGCAGCTCGAGATCCCCCGTGACCGCGCGCAGGTCTGCCTCGAGCGCCTGCAGTCGCTCGCGGCCCAGGATCTCGGCCCAGCGAGCACGGAGGTCGTCGAAGATGGCCGCGGACTTGACCAGAGCATCGACGCCATGGTCGGTCAGCACGATGATCTTCTGGCGCTGGTCGCGGGAGTCCGGCTCGCGCCGGACGTAGCCGAGCTGCTGGAGCAAGTCGATCGTCTTGCCCGCCGCCTGCTTGGAGACGCCCAGCCGCCGGCCGAGCTCGGCTGCGGTCGTCCCGTAGGGACCGATTGCCTGGAACACGAAGCCGTGCATCGGCCTGGCATCGGGATGTCCTTGCCGGGCGAGTTCAGCGTGCAGCTCATCGATGAGCGAGCGAAAGCCGAGCAACAGCCTGACCGGCAGCTCGAAGCCTGGCGGATCGACCGCCGGGCGGCGCTCACCGGTGATGTCGCTTGACATGAACGACAACCTGGTTGACGATATAGACAATCACATTGTCTAGTTTATGGAGGCACCGTAATGCCTGTCATCCGCAACCGGCAGCAACGCCGGACTGAGACCCCGAGCGCGGTCATGACGACGCTGGCCTCACCGACCCAGGGCGGCGCGGCCGTAGCCGTGTGGCGGGTCGACATGCAGCCGGGTCAGGCGGGCCCTCTGCATGCGATCGACGCCGAGCAGATCCTCACGGTGCTGGAGGGGGGCGCGAGCGTGCTGCTCGGAACGGAGTCGATCGACGTTGGGCCCGGCGACACGCTTGTGATGCCTGCCGACGTGCCGCGCCAGATCACCGCCGACTCGCGGGCCGGCGTCGTCGCGATCGGCACCGCCAGGGCCGGGATGCTGGCCTACGCCCTGGACGGATCCGTCGTGGGCGCGCACTGCGCAACACCGGTAGGTGACAAGCTGGTGCCGGCCTGGGTGGCGTGACCGCCCGGGCCGGCGGACCCCGGCGGGCCCAGAGGGGAGCTTGTGACGATGACCAACGGTGCCGACGTTCTCCGCGCCGAATTTGCCGACTCGTGCACGACCTTGCACCGGGTGCTAGCTGGCATCGGCGACGAGGAGTTCTTCTGGGAGCCGGTATCCGATTGCTGGACTGTGCACCCCAGATCTGAGTCGCGCGGCATCAGCACGGACGGCAGCGGCGACTGGGTGATCGATTATGACCCGAGCCAGCCCCAGCCCGCCCCGTTCACGACCATTGCCTGGCGGACCGTGCACGTGGCCGCCGTGAACTACCTGTACTGGGACTACGCCTTCGACACGGCCTCCCTCTCTTTCGACCTGGAGTTGCCGGGGAGCGCGGAAGAGGCAACTGACTGGCTGTTCGCCAGCCATCAGCCGATCATCGACGCCCTGGACGGCCTCACCGACGTCGATCTGGACCGGCTCGCCCCGACCAACTGGGGAGCACAGTGGCCGCTGCATCAGATATTCGCGACGCTTGTCAAGGAGCAGGTCCACCATGGGGCCGAGATCAGCCTGATGCGGGACCTGTACCGGAACCGCGCGTCGTTGAGCGGTTAGCCAGCCACTGAGATATCGCTGACGCCGGCGGGCGCGGAAACGTCGTATCGGTTCGCGGCTTGGGCCCAGCCGGGTACGGCAAGCACGGTGCCGCCCCCAAGCCCGATGCGAGTCTGTCCGCCTATGGTCGCCGTGGATGCGCCGCCCCACAGTTGCAGCCTGGCGGGCACGCCTGCCGGAACACCGATGGTGACCTGGCTGGCCCCGCCTGCCAGCGTGATGACGACAGTTCCCGTCGGCCGCGACAGCGTCATCGCGATAAGGCTCGAGCCTGCGGTGAAGTCGACGCCACCGACGTCCCCGTTCCCCAAATGGATGACGGTCTGACTGGAGCCACCGCTGAATCGCAGCCACCATCGCACGGAGCGGCTCAGCTCGATCGACACCGCATCGGGACCGCTCTGTCCGGTGCCATCCAGGAACACCTGCACGGTTCCGCCGGACACATCGAGCTGCGGGCGGATGGCCGACCCCGACGGGGTCCAGGCGCGCAGCAGCTGTCCTGGCATGGCCGCGGCGCTCACTGTCACGCTGGCCGCGCCGGTCACGACCGCGACCGACTCACGGTGCTGCCCGGTGTAGGGCACTGTTGCCAGATACGGCCCGGACGGCGCGCCAGATGCTGCTCCCACGGCGCTGGCGACTGCTGCCACGCCCGCGCCTCCGGCGACGACCAGCACGGCCGCCACCGCGATGGATGCACGGATCCGCATGGGGGCCAGTTTCCCCGGTTACTCGTGGTTACTCAACAGCCGGGCTACCACGGCAGGCGGGCGAGGTCCGGGTCGAGCGCCGGCAGCCCGTCGATGCTTTCCGCGTTCTTCTCAGCCCGGTACGCATCAAGCTGGTCAGCCGTCTTGCGGCTAGCCCAGGCGTCCAGCAGGTCCCGATCTCCGACCAGCTCCATCACCGGCACCGCGTAGCCGCAGGAGTCGGCGATCCGCTGCACGTCCACGACGATCATCGCGCGCTGGCTTCCCGGCGCGCTGCCGTCGGCGCAACGGCGGCCAAAGCTCCCGGCCAGCTCGGTCCAGCGCGACTCGCCGGGAAACACAACCCCGCCAGTTCCGTATAGCCTGAGGATCTTGGGCGTGGCGTCGAACGAGCAGAACATGATGGTGATCTGGCCGTTCTGCCGCAGGTGCGCGATGGTCTCGGCGCCACTGCCGGTGAGGTCCAGGTAGGCCACCCGGTGCGGACCGAGGACCGCGAAGGTGTCCCGGTAGCCCTTCGGGGAGACATTGACGTGCCCGCCAGTGCCGTCGGGCTGCAGGCATGGCGCCGTGGCCACGAAGAAGACGGACTGGGCGGCGATAAACTTCCTGAGCCGCTCGTCGATTTCCGGGTAAACCTTGCCCATAAGTGACCTCCCGGGGACACCTGGCCGACTTGGGGGAGTCCGGACGGTGTTCCCCCGGACGTGCGCGATACCGATTATCCCGGGACCATGAGGCAATTCACGGTTCTGCGAAGGAGGCGCCCGCGTGACCGACCTCGCCGCGCGTGACCAGTCAAGGCCGGCCATGGCCGCGCACCGAGCCGCCGCGGCTGCGATCGAACGCGCGTACTCGGCACTGCCGCCGGGCACCCCCGTCCGGCTGGCGAAGCGGACGTCGAACCTGTTCAGGTTCCGCGGAGACACTGCGGGGCCCGGCCTGGATGTCTCGGCATTCGGGCACGTCCTGCACGTCAGTCCGGCGGAGCGGATCGCGGTCGTCGGCGGCATGACGACCTACGAGGACCTGGTCGCGGCGACGTTGCGGTACGGCCTGATGCCGCTTGTCGTGCCTCAGCTCAAGACGATCACGCTGGGTGGCGCGGTCTCCGGGCTCGGCATCGAATCGACGTCGCTGCGCAATGGCCTCCCGCACGAGTCCGTGCTGGCAATGGAGATCCTTACCGGCGCCGGCCGGGTCGTTTCCGCCGAGCCCGGCAACGAGCACGCCGCCCTCTACCGGGGATTTCCCAACTCCTACGGCACACTCGGCTACGCGCTGTCACTGACGATCGAGCTGGAGCCCGTCAAGCCGTTCGTGCACCTGCGGCATTTCCGGTTCACCGATCCCCGCGACTGTATGCAGGCCGTGGCCGGGATCGCCTCGGACGGAAGCTACGACGGGCATCGTGCGGACTTCGTGGATGGCACCGCGTTCTCGCGCGGCGAGCTGTACCTGACCATCGGATCGTTCAGTGATGTCGCGCCCTGGCTCAGCGACTACACGAGGGAGCGGATCTACTACCAGTCGATCCGCGGGCCGCATGAAGACTTCCTCACCACCGCTGACTACCTGTGGCGGTGGGATACCGACTGGTTCTGGTGCTCGCGCGCGTTCGGGGTGCAGCGGCCGCTGGTCAGGCACCTGTGGCCGCGGCGATACCGGCGCTCCGACGTCTACCACAAGCTGGTTGCCCTCGACCATCGGTTCAGGCTGACCGCGTCCATGGATGCGCGGCGCGGACGGCCGCCGAACGAGGCGGTGACGCAGGACGTAGAGATCCCGGTCGAGCGGGGCGCCGAGTTTCTCGAGTACTTTCTCTCCCGCATCGCCATGACGCCGGTATGGCTGTGCCCGCTGCGGCTACGGGGCGAGCAGACGTGGCCGCTGTATCCCATGCGGCCCGGTCGGGTCTATGTGAACTTCGGGTTCTGGGGCATGGTCAGGCTGCCGCCGGGACAGTCCGACGGGTACTACAACCGGCAGGTCGAGGACAAGGTCACCGAACTCGGCGGGCACAAGGGCCTGTACTCGACGGCCTTCTACACGGAAGACGAATTCTGGAAGCTCTACAACGGGCCGGAGTATGCCGAGCTGAAGCGGGCCTACGACCCGCACGGCCGGCTGACAGGCCTGTATGAGAAATGTGTTCGCGGAGTTTAAGGAAGTGGTGACGGACATGTCGCTGGCCGAGGTATTCGAGCGGGTCGCGGGCCCGGATGCCCCAGTCGCGTTTGACGCGTACGACGGGAGCCAGGCGGGGCCGGCCGACTCCCCGATCAAGATGACGGTGAAGTCGCCCGTCGCGGTCTCCTATCTCGCGCAGGCCCCGGGCGCGCTCGGCCTGGCCCGCGCCTACGTGTCTGGCCACCTGGACGTCGACGGAGACATGTACTCCGCGCTGTCGCGCATGATCAGCGCTCAGCGGGTGGAGATCTCGCTCGGTGAAAAGGTGCGGCTGCTGCAGTCACTGGGCGGGCCGAGGCTGCTGGTACCGCGCGTGGCTCCGCCGCCGCAAGAGGTGCGGGTCAACTCCAGGTGGCTCTCGGGGCGGCGGCACACCAAGGCGCGCGACGCGAGCGCCATCTCGCACCACTACGACGTCTCCAACACCTTCTACGAGTGGGTGCTCGGGCCGTCGATGGCCTACACCTGCGCCTGCTACCCGTTCGCGGACGCGACGCTCGAGCAGGCCCAGTACCACAAGTTCGATCTGGTGGCCCGCAAGCTGGCACTGCGACCGGGCATGCGCCTGCTGGATGTCGGCTGCGGGTGGGGCGGCATGGTGATGCATGCGGCCCGTCAGTACGGCGTCCAGGCACTGGGCGTGACGCTGTCGGAGGAGCAGGCCTCGTGGGCGCAGCGGGCAATCAAGGAGGCAGGCCTGTCTGAGCTCGCCGAGGTGCGGCACCTGGACTATCGCGACGTGACCGAGACCGGCTTCGACGCGGTCAGCTCGATCGGGCTGACCGAGCATATCGGCAAGGCCCAGCTGCCGGATTACTTCGCCTTCCTCTACAGCAAGCTGCGGCCCGAGGGCCGGCTGCTTAATCACTGCATCACCCGTCCGGACAACACCGGCCCGGCGAGGGTCACCGACGGGTTCATCTACCGCTATGTCTTCCCCGACGGCGAGCTCGAGGGGCCCGGCTACCTGATGTCGCTCATGCACGACGCCGGCTTTGAGGTCAGGCACGCCGAGAACCTCCGCGAGCACTACGCCAAGACGCTGACGGCCTGGTGCGCCAACCTCGACGCGCACTGGGACGAGGCCGTCGCCGAGGTCGGCCAGGGCACCGCGCGGGTGTGGCGGCTTTACATGGCCGGGTCGCGGCTCGGCTTCGAGCGCAACCAGATTCAGTTGCACCAGATCCTGGGTGCCAGACTCGGTCGGGACGGTGCCTCGGGGATGCCGCTGCGTCCCGACTGGGAGCCTCCGGTGTCCGGTGAGGACGCGATCCAGGGTTAGCCGGCTTGGGCGTGCCTCGGGGCTTGCGAGCGCGGCCCGGGCCCTGCCGGTCTCCATTGACGCAGGTCCTCACGCGGCGCCGGATTGGCGCTGCACCCCACCAGCGCACGTACCCCACGGATGGGGTGGGCCAAGCCGGGTGAGGCCGGTAGCGTCCGCGAGCCCACCTGTTGCCGCCCCGGCTGCGGCCGGCCCCGCCGGGTGCGACCTCGTGCCTGAGCCCGGCTTCCGGACACCGCGCGGACTAGCCCTGGAACCACCCAGATGGGCTATTCGTGCGCGTAGCCTCGCTTAAGTCATGATACGGGAATGCTTGGGCGATAAGCGATTTCTACCGCGCGCCCGTTTATCGATCAAATAGCCTGGTCGAGCTATTTGTCCGAATCTATCCATGCTGAGCCAAACGTCCTGTTACGGTATCCGTGAGAAAAAAGTCAGGCCCAGCGAGAGGTG
>JASIBJ010000717.1 GCA_030045215.1 Streptosporangiaceae bacterium
GCTTGCGCGACGAGGAATGGCTTGCCGTTGTCCAGGGACTCGAGCTGGGCAAGCTCGTCCACGTGCTCGAGGATCAGGTCGCCGATCTTCCACACGATGCGGCCGCGCTCGGAGGGAGTCATCCGGCTCCACGGGCCGTCGTCGAATGCGGCTCTGGCCGCGCGCACGGCCTTGTTGATGTCCTCAGCGTCCCCCTCGGCGACGCGTGCCAGTGTCTCGCCGGTCGCGGGGTTGGGAGTCTCGAACGTCTTGCCTGACGCGGCGTCTGTCCACTGCCCGTTAATAAACATCTGCCGCGGCCTGCCGATGAAGGCCTCGACGCTCTGGTCCAGCGTGACAGTCATGTGGAACTCATCTCCTTGCCTGCGGGGCGGAGGCAGCTCGTGCCCGGTTCGGCCCGAGGCCCCCCACGCCGCGGCCCGGCCGGGAGAGCAGTCCTGGGGCCAGTAGTCACAATGAGACTACGGATCGACATCGCGAACAAGGGGCAAAGCGGACGGTTAGCGGCTCGACGCGAGATGCGGGTTCGCGCCTTCACCAGCAGCGCGCGCCCCCGGCAGACCAGTTCGTCCGCCGGGGGTCGCCGCAGCAGGCGATTCAGTCAGGGACGGGCGGACAGCGGCAGTACGAACTTGCCGATCGTGCTCGTGGCCCCGACTACGTCGGGCCCTATCTCGTTTATCAGCTGGTCGTAAGTGATGTGCACACCCTTGATATGCGCCACCGACAGCGCGTACACCGTGAAGACGTAGTGGTGCACCTGGCCGTCGTACGGCGGACACGGGCCGCCGTAACCGACAGTCCCATAGCTGTTCGTGCCCTCGCTGAACGGGTTCTGTCCGTGACCAGCGAGGAACGGATGGCGCCTCGGGATGTTGTAGACGATCCAGTGGTGGAATCCGCCAGCAACCGGAGCGTCGACGTCAGTGATCGCGAACGCGAAGCTCTTGGTCCCCTTCGGGACGTTGAACCAGAAAAGGCTGGGCGCGAGGTTCTTCCCGCTGCATCCAGAGCCCTGGGAGCCCGGTCCACCGAACTCGGTGCTGACCGGCAGGAACCCGCCGTCGTGGAAGTTCGGGCTCACGATCGTGAACGGATGGAAGTGGACATGGACCGTGGGTGCGGTGGAGCCGCTCGCCGCGGTGGCAACGACCGGCGCGATGGCCAGGCCGCCCGCGATAACAAGCGCGGCGGCTAACCGCCCTTTCGTGAGCCGTGCCCGAACTGGTCCTGTCATGCCTGCCTCCTTTGCCGGGCCGGCAGCCGGGCCGGATGATATCGGTGCCGCCCGCCCTGCACGAGGTTCCGCTATTTCATCCCGGCCCGATAACCTTTGTACCGCAGGCTGGCGAGCCGTGTCCGAGTCTCGGAACGCGGGAGTCCGGGAGCGGTCGCGCTTAGCCGCCTGAGCCGCCCGCGATGTCGTAGGACCACAGTTCGCTGCTGATGGCGACCGGCGGCCGGGCCTGCTCGCCCTGCCCCGCTGCCGACCGATGGCCCTGCCCGAACGCCGGCGAGTTCTGCCACGCGTCGAAGGATTCCTCATCTCGCCAGCGGGTGACCACGAGCCAGGTCGTGCGGCCATCGGTGGGCCTGAGCAGCTCGAAGCCCTCGAAGCCGTCCTGATTGTCGACCGCCCCGGCCCGGGCGGCAAACCTGCGGGCAAGCTCGTCCCCGCTATCGGCGGGGACTGTCAGCGCATTGATCTTCACTACAGTCATGCCGTCGATGCTGCCAGTCTCCGATGCCAGCCGCCGTGATTCAGCCGGCCTGCGCAGTGTCAGCCTGCATGCGCGGTGTCAACCTGCATGCCGTCGACGGGATGAACAGCCCGCCCGGGGCCGGCCTTGAGACGCTTGCGATTCCGGCTGGCCCAGTAGAGCAGCACGAACACGGCCAGGAAGATGATGTTGAGGTAGGTCGTGTAGTTCCAGGCAAAGCCGGCCGAGGCGATGACGGCCGGGCGATGCGCGGGAATCAGCCCGGCCGCCCGGAAGATGCCCTCGGTGACCAGGCCGGCGATCGACATGACGGCCCAGAACAGCACGAGCATGCGGGCGGCCATCCGCAGGCCGTAATAGCGGCGGTACACCAGCAGCAACGGGAACGTGATCAGGTCGGCGAAGATGAACGAGACCACGCCGCCGAAAGCGATGCCCCCCTTCCACAGCGCGGCCGCGAGCGGCACATTCCCGATCGAGCAGACGAAGCTGATGATCGCAACGAACGGTCCGACGACGGCGTTCTCCACGCTCGTCCACCAGCCATGCCCGGTCAGGAACATGGCGTGCCAGGCCGACACGGGGACCAGCACGGCCAGGAACCCGGCCACCGTGTAGCCGATGAGAAGCTCCCGGCTCAGCATGGTCAGGTCCGCCATCGTGTAGGTGGCCGCGTCCGTCCAGCCCGCCTTCGACCGCACCCGCCGGGCCAGCGGTATCGGGTCAGCCCCGGGACCTGACCCGTGGGCACCGTGTTCCTCGTGGTGATGGCAGTGGTCATCAGTGCCGGCCGCCTGGGCTGCGCCGACGCGCGAACGGGCCTCGACGACGGACCGGCCCCGCAGCCAGAGGCCGCCGAGGACGACAAGCAGGACGATCATGATGGTGCCGCCCACGAACTCGCTGACGGCAAACTGCCACCCCATCAGCACAGCCAGGAGGATGCCGAGTTCGATGACCAAGTTCGTCGAGGCGAACATGTAGACGATGGCGGAAACGAAGTCCGCGCCCTTGGCGAACAGCGACTTTGCCGTCGCCGAGGCGGCGTAGGAGCAGGACGAGGACACCATGCCGTAGCCGGACGCACGCGCGACGGCTGCAGGCCCGTGGTTGCCGAGCTTGCGCTCCATCGCCTCACGACTCACGAAAGCCTGGACTGCGCCGGACAGGCCAAAGCCCAGCACCAGAGGCCACAGCGTTTCCCAGAACATGAAGAACGCCTCGCGGAGGGACCGGCCGATGTCCAGCCAGACCGCGATCAAGATCACAGCCCCCATCCCGCGATTGGCCGGCCCGACCAGCTGGCCAGCGAGTCCGTCATAATTTATACCCCTGGTGGGTATCTTAGCGCCTCAGGCAAGCGTCAGGGCAGACGGGGTGCCACCACCCAGCTTGACGTCGTATCATGCCCGCATGAGCGCATCGCGGGCTTCGTCGAAGGGTCGCCAGACGGCCGGCGCGCAGGCCACACAGGGTGGCGGCCAGTCATCGGGCCGCAGGTCGGGCCAGTCGGGCGGGCAATCCAAGCGCGAGCCGCCGGCGACCTCGGCTAACGCGGCCGGAAAGCGCGGTGCGACCGCCACCGCAGCCAGGAACGGCACCCCCTCGAGAGACGGCGCATCCAGGAATGGCGGCACCGGCTCCAGGAACCGGCCGGCCCTTAAGAACGGCGCGCCCGCGGCCAGGAGCGCGTCGGCTGCCCCGGCCAAGAGCGCACAGCTGCCAGCGCCACGCGGCTGGCGCCGTTTCGTGCCAACGCCGCGATCAATGGGCGGGCTGCCTTTCACCGCGTTCGTGCTGTCCGTGCTCGGCCTCGTCGACGCCGGCTATCAGGTGTACACCCACTTCTCGGGGACGGGGCTGCTCGGCTGCTCGGCCAAGGCCGACTCCTGCGTGATCGTGCAGAGCAGCGTGTACGCGTGGATCTTCGGCATCCCCGTCGCCGTCTACGGCCTGGCGTTCTTCGTCTTCATGGTGGTTATCTGCTCGCCGTGGGCCTGGAGGTTTGAGCACCCGCGCTATTCCAAGATCATCGGCTATGCCCGTCTTGCCGCCGTTGTCGTCGGGATGATCTTCGTCCTGTACCTCGTCTACCGTGAGGTCATCAGCCTCGGCCAGATCTGCGAGTACTGCACGAGCGTCCACATCATCACGTTCCTGCTGTTCGCGCTTATCGTGTACGACGCCGCGGTTCCCAAGCACCGGACGAGTCAGCCGCAAATAGGCCGTTAGCCCGATCCTGCGAGCGGCGATTCACGCGAGCGGCGATTCACGCGAGCTGCCATTCACGCGAGCAGCGATTCACGCGAGCAGCGAGCCCGCGCGACCCTGACCGCCATGCGAGCTTCGGCCCCGCTAAGCCGAGATGAACATTAGCTGAACGACGGGCGTCCACGGTTCGTCTTTGCCTGCTAGGGCGGGTCCTGGCTGGTCAGGGCACATCATCCGAACGCGTGGCGGTGCTGGGACTGAGACCCGTGTTACGCGTAACATGGTCCGCATGGCGGACACGAGGAACTGCGAGCAGTGTGGTACGCAGTTCTCGCCACGGCGCGAGCATGGGCGGTTCTGCTCCGCCCGCTGCCGGGTCGCCTGGAACCGGAGCCACGTTCAGGGCCCGGCCTCGGATG
>JASIBJ010000718.1 GCA_030045215.1 Streptosporangiaceae bacterium
CAGCGACCTGGCGATCGTGATCCACATGGATGGCCAGGGCGCTCCGTCGGCCAAGCAGCAGACCTGGGACGCTATAGTCCGCGCGGCTCCGCCCGGCGTCTTCTTCGGGTGGAAGAACTTCTTCCGCGAGGACCATCCGATGCTGACTCCGGAGCAGACGATGATGCACTGGCCGCAGCCCGTCATGATCTCCTACGAGTGACCGCCGCCGGGGCCGCCGGCAGCAGCGGCAATCGTGACGGCGGCTTGACCTCGTCGAGTCTGAGGTATGTCACCAGCCGCTGGCCGCCTCGTGCCGCCAGCGCGGCCAGGACGTCCCGCAGTTCGGTGACGTCGCGGGCAACGACGGTCAGCAGGTAGTCCATTTCGCCGGTGACGTTGTCCGCCGCGATGATCTGCGGCATTGCCCGAAGGTGATCCTCAAACGTCTTCGTCGTCCGCGGGTCGTGACGGGCCAGCGTGGCGGTGACGTACATCTGCAGCGGGAATCCGGCCGCCGCGGCGTCGAGCTGGGCGCTGATGACGCGGATGACGCCAGACTCCTTGAGCCTGCGGACGCGGTGCAGCGTGGCGGCGGGGGACAGGCCGACGAGGCGGGCCAGTTCGACGTTGGTTCTGTCCGCGTCTGCCTGCAGCTCGCTGAGGAGCTTTAGATCAACTTCATTTAGTTCTACTGCCATGGGACCAAATAATAGTTGGAAAACTGCCATGATCGCGAAACTAATCGAATCCAGCGGGTGAAATGGAGGCATGACTGACAGCCGCCGCCTGGTCTTCCCCGCCCTGATCTCCGCAGGCATCCTGTGGGGCACCACCGTGCCCCTGTCGAAGCTTGCCCTCGGCTGGCTGCCGCCGGCGTGGCTGGCGTTCACCCGGTTCGCGCTCGCAGCCGGGATCCTGATGATCATCAGCAGGGGCCGGATCCGCGGCGCCGCCAGCCCGGCCATCCTGGTCAGCGGCGGGCTCGGCTTCGGCGCCTCGGTCGTCTTGCAGAACCTTGGGGTCGAGCGCACCAGCGTCTCTCACGCTGCGCTGCTCATCGGGGCCACACCGGTGCTGGTCGCAATTCTCGCGGCTGCCTTCCGGCAGGGTGTCGCCCGCCCGGCTGCCTGGGCGGGATTCGGCCTGTCGCTGGCCGGGGTTGCCGTCATCGCTTCCGGCCGGGGAGGCGGCGCCTCGCTCGGCGGTGACGGCCTCGTGCTGCTGGCGCAGCTGGGCTCGGCCGGGTTCACCGTCTCGCAGGCCCGGCTTTTGCGCGGTCGCGACCCGCTGGCGGTGACCGCGGTGCAGTTGCTAGCTGCAGCAACGGTGACTCTGCCGCTGGCGCTCACATCCGAGGGACTGCATGTCGGCCACGCCACTCCGGCCGCACTGCTGGCGACCGTCGGCCTGATCGTCGCGGGGACTGTCGGTCCGACCACTCTGTTCGCGTTCGGCCAGAGCCACGTCTCCGCCGATGTGGCCGGGGCGTTCCTGAACCTGGAGCCGCTGGTCGGTGCCATCACCGGCATCGTCCTGTTCGGCGATCCGTTCGGGCTGGCTCAGCTCGCGGGCGGCGCGGCGATCCTGACCGGCATCGCGCTCACCAGCCTGCAAGTGGTTCGAGCCGAGCGCCAGCTTCGTGCCAGCGCAGCCGGACGGCCCGCCACTGCCCCGGCCCTGGCACCCCTGGGCGTACCCCAGCGCGGCGCCCGACCTGAGGGTGCCAGCACCGGTGCCCGCATCGCTGCCTCTAGCGGAGGGCTGGCCCGCTCCATAAGATCTCGCTGCATGCCATTTGCCGACCAGCGTCAAGGGGGCACGCAGTTGTTCCGTACTAGATGGGCAGCGCCTGTGATCGCGGCCGTCGCGACCACGGCGATCGCCGCGACAGGATCGGCGGCCTCGGCCGTCGCCGTGCACGTCACGCGGCCGGGCCTGCGGGTCGTCCACGCCACACGGCTGACCCGCGCAGGCGCGCTGAGCGTGTTCGCCGAGGCCCCGAACGGGGCGGTTTACTACTCGGCGGGAGGCACGGTCTACGTCGTCAACGGCAATGCCGCGCCCGTCCCGGCCACTGCCCTCGGCACGCCCGTCATCGCGCTGGCGGCGAACAACACCGACTTCTTCGTCCAGACCGGCCTGACCGTATACGAGTACAGCAGGAAAACCGACGCCTACGCTGGCCGCACCTGGAAGCTGTCGAGCCCGCGTAAGCCGGTCACCTCAGCCGGCTTGCTCGCCTCGGGCGGCACGCTCTGGTCGTGGACCGACTGGGCCACCGACCAGAGCGGGTTCGAGTACGCGACGGTCAGCGAGATCACGACGTCCTCGACTCGCGTCAAGGTGATCAGCAAGGGCAACGCCTACCCGGCGGACATCGCGGCCGACGCCAGCGGCCTGTACTTCCAGATCGTCCGCAGCAACGGTGCCAACGGATACATCGTCCGCGTTTCGCCGGACGGGTCTGTGCGCCGGCACAGCGACGTGAACATTGGCGTGCCGGCCGCGCTCGCCGGCGGCCGACTCGACCTGCTCGCGGTCCACGGCAACGGCCGGACGTACCTCGACAGCTTCAGCGGGTCCTCGCTCGCAGCGCTCGGCTCGCGGCAGGTCTCGGGCCACGACCACGGCATCGCGGGAACCACAGCCGGGCTCCTCGTGCTGAACCAGCCGTGCGCGACGCTCATCTGCAAGAACGCCACGGTCAGCGTCCTTAACCCGAGCAGCGGCCGCGTGTCGGGGACGGTCACGGTGGCCGGTGCCTTCGGACTGCTGCCGGGGCCGGCGCCCGCCGTGATCACCGTCGTCGGCACCAGGCTGTACCTGACCAGGCTCGGCGGCTAGCACCGGTGCGGCCCTATGCTCGGGCCCGGCCCAGCTTTTAGAATCAGGTTCTAAGACCGGAACGAGGTGTGTCTGAGCCCGGTCGGGCCCGCCGGGTGGTTGCGGTTCCGGCTGACCGGCACTGATCGCGGCTGATTGCCGAAAGGACGCTACATGGCGTGGGACTTCTCGACCGAGCCGGAGTTCCAGGAGCAGCTCGACTGGGTTGCCGAATTCTGCCGGAATGAGGTTGAGCCACTCGACCTGGTCTTCCCCGGGGCCGCGTACTCGCGTAACCCGAAGGCGAAGGCCCTGGCTGACCCGCTGAAGCAGCAGGTCAAAGACCGGGGGCTGTGGGCCCTGTTCCTGGATAAGGACCTTGGGGGCCCTGGCTTCGGCCAGCTGAAGCTGGCACTGCTGAACGAGATCCTTGGCCGGTACCGCTCGGCCCCGGTCGTGTTCGGCACCGCCGCGCCGGACACGGGGAACATGGAGATGCTCGCGGCCTACGGCACGCCCGAGCAGAAGGAGAAGTGGCTCTATCCGCTTATGAGCCAGGAGATCTTCTCCGCCTACTCCATGACCGAGCCGCAGGGCGGATCCGACCCGACCATGTTCAGGACCAGGGCGGTCAGGGACGGCGACGAGTGGGTCATCAACGGCGAAAAATGGTTCA
>JASIBJ010000719.1 GCA_030045215.1 Streptosporangiaceae bacterium
CCGTGCCGGGCAGCGAAGTCAATGTACCGGCCGATGACTGGGTGGCTGAACCCCGCGCGCAGCGCGAACAGGCTCGGCTCCGGGCCGGTCGCCCCGATCGCGCAGGCATCGGCCGGACATAGCTGGAATCGGCCGCGCGCGGTGTCCGCGGTGATCGCGTAGATGTACTCGCCGCCGGCGATCTCCACCCTGGTGATGCGCGGCTGGGCCGCGACCAGGAATTCCTGCAGCAGCGTGATGCCGTCCACCGGCGGCTCGTAGTCTGGCCCGGCCAGATAGGCATCGAACTCGGCGTGGCTATCGAACTTCCGTACGCCCAGGCCCTTGCCGCCCTGGTTGTGCTTGCTGAGGAAGGGAGCGGGCAGCTTCCGCGCCGCTGCCGCGAGCTCACCCGAGCCCGCCACGGCGATCGTCCTGGGCACGTCGAAGCCGGCTGCGGCGAGCGCCGCAAGCTGCTCGACCTTGCTCATTTCCAGGTCGAGAACCCGGCGTCCGTTCACGACCGTCCGGCCGTTCGCCTCCAGCCAGGCGAGCACGCCGCGGGTCTGGTCCTTGGCGAACGGATGTCCCCTGGTGTGCGATGAGGCGCTCATCCGCGACCAGTACACGCCGGCGGGCGGTTCCTCGGTCAGGTCGATGGCCGCCTCGCCGAGCAGCCACTGCTCATGCCGGAGCCCGGCCCGGTCGAAGGCGCCGGCCAGCGGCGCATACCACTCGGGGTTCTCGTGCAGCACGTAGAGTTTCATGACCGCCGATCAGAGCTTGAGCTTCATGCCCTCGTGCGAGGACACGAAGCCAAGCCGCTGGTAGAACCGGTGCGCATCGGTGCGGGACTTGTCCGAAGTCAGCTGGACCAGCGCGCAGCCACGCCTTCGGGCCTCGTCGATCGCCCACTGCATCATCGCCGCGCCGAGCCCGCTGCCCCTCGTGCTCCCGGCCACCCGTACCGCCTCGATCTGGGCCCGCAGCGCGCCCCGGCGGGCCAGGCCGGGCAGGAACGACAGCTGCAGCGTGCCGACGACCGCGCCGGCCCGCTCGGCGACCAGCAGGACGTGGGCCGGGTCGGCGTCGATGGCCTGGAACGCCGCCTCGTATGCCTCCAGATCAGCCTGGTCGCGCACGCCGTCCCTGGTCGCGCCGAGCTGATCGGCGGCGATCAGCCCGACAATCGCCGGTATGTCCTCCCGCCGCGCCGGGCGCAGTACCACCGTGCCCAGGTCGAGATTGATCTCCGCCAGCGTCCTCATGCCACCCATTTTGTCACGTATCGACGGGATCGAGACCGACGCCATCTTGGGACGTCGAGGGATGCCGCGGCCGCTAACGGAGGTGCCGGCAGGCCCGCGCGGCGGCCAGGAAGGCGTCATTGGCCTCCGGGTCGGCGATGGTCACCCGGACGCCGTCGGGGGAGAACGGCCGGACGCTCACGCCCGCCAGATTGCAGGAGTCGGCGAAGTCGTCAGCGCGCTCGCCGAGCGGCAGCCAGACGAAATTGGCCTCGGCCTGCGGCACCGTCCAGCCCTGGCCCAGCAGCTCGTTCCGCACCCGGTCGCGCTCCTTGACGACCATCTCGACCCGTTCAAGCAGTTCCGCCTCGGCGGCCAGCGAGGCTACGGCGGCGGCCTGCGCGAGCGAGTTCACCGTGAACGTGAGCATGGTCTTGCGCGCCGCGTCCGCGACCGGCTCGTGCCCGATCAGGAACCCGACCCGCAGGCCCGCCAGCCCGTAGGCCTTCGAGAAGGTCCGCAGCACCGCCACGTTGGGCCGGCTCCGGTACAGCTCGACGCCGTCGGGCACGTCGGGGTCGCGGATGTACTGCACGTAGGCCTCGTCCAGGACCACCAGGCAGTCGCCGGGCACGCGGTCAATGAACTCCTCAAGCTCGCCCCGGTGTACCACGGTTCCGGTCGGGTTGTTCGGGTTGCAGATGAAGATCAGCCGCGTCCGGTCGGTGATCGCATCAGCCATAGCCGGCAGGTCATGCGAGAAGTCCTTGGTCAGGGGGACGCGGACCTGGGTGGCGCCCGCCAGCTCGGTCAGGTACGGGTACGCCTCGAACGACCGCCAGGCGAAGATAACCTCGGCGCCGGGCTCGCCTACCGCCTCGAGCAGCTGCTGGGCCACGCCGACCGATCCGCAGCCAACCGCCACGTGCTCCGTCGGGACGTCGAACCGACTGGCGATCGCGGCCGAGAGCTCGGCCGCTGTGTTGTCCGGATATCTATGGATATACGCGGCGGCATCGGCGAGGATCGCCTGCACCGACGGCAGCGGCTCATACGGCGACTCGTTTGACGAGAGCTTGTAAGTCCTCCCCGTGCCGGCAGACGGCGCCTTGCCCGGTTTGTAACCCGAGAACTGGTCGAGTACCTGCCGGAATTTGGGGGATTGGTCGGACACCGTTGTCCTCCTGAGCCGCTCGTCGTGCCGTGTCCACAGGCTACGCCTGCCGGATGACTGCAGCCTCCGCCGCGACCTGGTCAGCGGGTCCGCGGCGCGGGCGCAGCATCGGCGGATGGAGCAGCACTGCGCTCCCCCGACGGTAAAGCTGCGCCGGGCGGCCGCCGCCCGACGAGGTGACGGAGCCGGTCTCCACCAGGAAGCCCTCGGCCCCGGTGACCTTACGGTGGAAGTTCCGCGGATCCAGCGGAGTGTCCCAGACGATCTCGTAGACGCGGCGCAATTCGGCCACGGTGAACTCGTCCCGGCAGAATGCCGCGGCCAGCGACGTGTACTCCAGTTTGGACCTGGCCCGTTCCACGCCGTCCTGCAGAATGCGCTCGTGGTCGAAGGCCATCTCCCGGAGCGCAGCCACGGGCCGCCAGCTCATCTGCGGCTGGTCCGGCGCGGGCAGGTCGGGCGCGAGCCCGAGGTAAGCCACCGACACCGCCCGCCTGGTCGGGTCTCGGTTCGGGTACCCGTAGCTGCGCAACTGCTCCAGGTGTACGGCCGCGCCGGGCAACCCCGCCCGCTCGGCGAGCACCCGGCCGGCCGCCGCCGGCAGGTCCTCGTCGAGCCGGATGAACCCGCCGGGCAGCGCCACCATGCCCGCGTAGGGCTCGGAGTCCCGCCGCCACACCAGCGTCGTGAGCTGCCCGCCACGGACCGTGAGGATCACGAGGTCGACGCTGACACCGATCCGAGGGACGCTCACAATCGCACGTTAGCGCGAGCGCGCACCGTGGCGGGCCGGTCGCGGGTGCGTGCCTGGCTACGGCGCTGCCGGCCGGCCACGCCGCGCCACGACGTGGCGGTACCGCCCGGCCGGCCGCCGGTGCAATAGCTTGGCCGAATGGGCCAGCTGAGGTCGGTGGAGATCTGTGCCGGGGCCGGCGGGCAAGCGCTCGGGCTGGAGCAGGCCGGCTTCGCCCACGACTGTGTCATCGAGATTGACCCCGATGCCTGCGAAACGCTGCGGCTGAACCGCGGCACCGACTGGAAGGTCATCGAGGGCGACGTCGCCGATGTCGACGGCCGCGCGTTCGGGCCGGTCGACCTGTTGGCCGGCGGCGTCCCGTGCCCGCCGTTCTCGATCGCGGGCAAACAACTCGGCCACGCCGATGACCGGGACCTGTTCCCGCAGGCGCTGCGGCTGATTGAGGACTGCGGTCCGCGGGCGGTCCTGCTGGAGAACGTGCGCGGGCTCGCGGCCGCCAGATTCGACCATTACCGGGAGCAGGTGGTGGGCCGCCTGCGGGAGCTTGGCTTCCAGGCCTGGTGGGATCTGGTGCAAGCCAGCGAGCACGGCGTCCCGCAACTGCGGCCTCGTTTCGTCCTGGTCGCGATCAGGGCGCCGTGGGCGGCCTGGTTCCGCTGGCCCAGGCCGGCGGAACCAGCCCCGCCACCGACTGTGGGCGAGGTGCTGGCTGACCTGATGGCCGCCGGCGGCTGGCCGGGCGCGGCCGATTGGTCCGTCAGGGCGGCCGGGATCGGCCCGACGATTGTCGGCGGCAGTAAGAAGCACGGGGGGCCGGACCTCGGCCCAACCAGGGCCAGGGTCAGCTGGCGCGAGCTCGGCGTGGACGGCCTCGGCGTCGCCGACGCGGCGCCGGGACCGCTGTTCCCCCGCGGCGGCCGGCCCAAGCTCACCGTGCGCATGGTGGCCCGGCTGCAGGGCTTTCCCGACAGCTGGGAGTTCGCCGGGCGGAAGACGGCGGCCTACCGGCAGGTCGGCAACGCGTTCCCGCCGCCGGTGGCTCGCGCCCTCGGAGTCGCGATCGCGAGCGCGCTGCGCCAGGAGGGCGGTCAGGTCGTCGGCAGCCATGGTACTGACTAGTAACTTAGCCCGCCGGGAGCCGGAAGGCCGTTGCCGTAAGAGGTCCGGCACCCGCCAGGCCTGCCCTGGTCGCCCTAGTTTCTTCCACGTTAGAATTACGCCGTGAACCGACTCGGAGAGCTTGAGCGTGCCATCATGGACGTACTCTGGGAGGCCGACGACCCCCTGAGTGTGCGCGAGGTAAGCGGCCGGCTGACCGATCGGGATCTGGCTCATACGACGGTGATGACCGTGCTCGACCGCCTCGCCAAGAAGGGTTTTGCCCGGCGCGAGCGGAGTGGCCGCGCCTGGCACTACCGGGCGGCGGAGAGCAGGGAAGCATACGTGACCGAGCTAATGCTGAGTGCGCTTGACCAGACGGGAGATCGCCAGGCCGCGCTGGCCAGGTTCGCCCGCAGCGTCAGCGGGACCGAGGCTCAGGCTCTGCTGCGTGCACTCGGCGCTCTCGGTGAGGCCGCCGGAGGGTAAATCGTGGCCGCTGTTGTCATCCTCGCCGCGGTCGCCATCGGTTGCGTTCCAGCCGCTAGCATGCTTGCCCGTGCGCACTGGCCGCGCAGGTCGCCTGCCGTCGGAATCGTGCTCTGGCAGGGCCTCGGCCTCGGCTGGGGCCTGGCCACCGTCGGAGCGCTGGTCGGCATCGGCGCCGTCGGCGACGGCTCGGGAGTTGCGGGCGGCGCCCTGGCCCGGCTGGACAGCCTCGTCAGCAGCGGCACCGCCCGCCCGGCCCTGACCGTCCTCACCCTCCTGCAGCTGGCGTGCCTCGTCGCCGGGATCACGCTGCTCGGCGTGCTTTGCTGGATCCTCGTCGCGGCCTCGGCCACGGTGATCCGGGCCAGGGAGCGGCAGCGCGCGTTGCTGAGCCTGCTCGCGCACGGCGACCCGAAAGTGCCGGGCGCGCTGGTCGTCGACCACCCCGCGGCGGCGGCTTACTGCCTGCCGGGCCTGCGCTCAACGATCGTGCTCAGTGCCGGCGTGCTCGCCTTGCTTGACGACCAAGAACTGGCCGCCGTGCTCGCGCACGAGCGTGCTCACCTGCGCGAACGGCACGACCTGGTGCTGCTGCCGTTCAGCGCCTTGCTGCGGGCCTTCCGATGGGCGGCCGTGGCCAGGCAGGCGCAACGGGCGGTTGCCCTGCTGGTCGAGATGCACGCCGATGACCGGGCGCTGCGCCACCGGCCAGCCAGGGAGCTGGCTACCGCGCTGTTGCGGGTCGGCGCGGCCGGCGGCGGCGCGGTGCCGTCGGGAGCGCTTTCCGCGGTCGCGCCCGCCTCGGTCAACTCGGCCTCGGCGGTCGACTCAGGCTCGGAGTGCGACGTAACCGCGCGGGTCATCAGGATCCTCCGCCCGAGGCCTGGCCTGTGCCCCACCGCGCGGGTGCTGACCGGCCTGACCGCGGCGGCGGCGGTTGGCGTGCCGGTTGCGCTTTTGGTCCTGCCGCTCCGGTAGCAGCGCTTTCAGCAGGGAACGAGGCGGCAGCCGATTACACGCCGGCCCCGGACACGCCTCGTTCCCATGCGATCGAAAAATCCCGCCCGTTCCGCCTAGCTTGCGGGGCTAAGGCTCGGCGAGGGAGCCGACTTGACTGGAGTCCCCGTTGCCGCGCAGGCCGGCGCGGGCCAGGTCTTGCTGACCTGCAGCGAGACCTCGGCGGGCGCCCACGGACTGGCGCCGGTCACGTACCAGCTGCCCGGCATGGACTTGCGGTTCACGCCCTGGCAGCGAGCGTTCTGGAACCAGTAATCGCCGACCGTGACGTGCCGCGCCGCGAGCAGCGCGATCACCGCCGCCGCGGTCTTGCCCACGAAGCTCAGGCCGTGCATGGCTTCGCCCGGAGCGGTGACCGGCCCGGTCGTTTCGTACAGCTCGCCGGGGCGGGCCGGCCGCCCGAAAGTAAGCACGGCCGCGCCCTTGAAGTCCAGCGGCACCCTCACCCCAACTGGACAGACGCTGCCACCGCCGCCGGTCCAGCACTTGCCGACAGCCGTGATCGGCGTGATCTGCGGCCCGGTGGTCGGGGTGGAGTCATAGACAAGCGTGCCGACCAGCGACGGTGAGGCCGGCACCAGCGTCAGCGTGATGTTCAGGCCAAGCTTGGCGAACACCGCCCGGTATCTGCGCGCGTCAGCAAGCGGGTTGGTCACGATCACGTCCAGGTAGCCGCCATGCCGGGTGACCGACATGACCGCCGCTTGCGCGGTCGGCGGGCCCACCGTTACCGGGCCGACCTTCTGGCCTGGGCTGCTCAGAAACGCGGCAGCCAGGCCGGCTACTGCCAGCGCCCCCGCGACGGGCAGGCGGATGATCAGCCTGCGACGGGCGGGGCTGCGGTCGGCGAGGCGCCTTTTCGGCCGGCGGCCGGGCGGGCGGCGGCCGGTCGGGCGGCGATGGCCATGGCCCGTCGAGACCGGGAAGCCGGTGGCCGTGATGTTGCCACCGAGGTCGGCCAGCGTGTCGGGGTCCGCCAGCCAGCCCGCCTCGGCGTCCGAGATCGGCGAGATTCGGGTCACGGGGTTCATGCGATGTCTCCGTTCGCGAGGTAAGCGTGCGCCTGCGGCGGGCTGGTCTCGTGCTGCTTTATGCGGGCCAGTTCCTCGGCGAGCTTGCGCCGGGCTCGGTGCAGCCTGATCCGGGCGGCGTTGCGGGAGCAGCCGAGCACCGCCGCGATCTGGTCATGGTCGAGACCCTCCCAGGCAACCAGCGCGAGCAGCTCCCGGTCGGGCTCCCGCAGCCGGCGGAAGGCCGAGCTGATCTCAGCCAGTTCACCCTCGAAGTCGGGCGGCCGGTAGTCACCGGCCAGGTCGGCCCGCAGCCTCTCTGCTAGGGCGCTGCGGCGGCGCTCACCCCTGCGGTAGTTCGCCAGCGTCCTGCGGGCGGTGCCATACAGCCACATCCGGGCCTGCTGGCCGGTCGGCAGATCGTCCAGGCGCCGCCAGGCGATCAGGAAGGTCTCGGCGAAAACATCCGCAGCGTCGTCGGTGTTGTCGGTGCGGCGCAACAAGTACCCGAGGACCTGCCGGTGGTTCGCGGCATACAGCTCATCGAAGCGGCGGCGCCGGTCGGTAGTGCGGGCGTCAGGGGATGACGGCACGATTACTCCTTTCGACACCGGATACATGTCCGGCGCACCCAGGAGCATTTCGCCGCTGACTAGTCGACTATCCGGATCCGCACCCGCCGGAACCCGCGGCCCTTGTTCTCGATCTTGGCGACCTCGATCTTGCCGATCTGGCTGGTGGTCGCCACGTGCGTTCCGCCGTCGGCCTGCTGGTCCAGGCCGACGATGTCGACGATCCTGACCTCCTCGACGTCCTCGGGGACGAGGTTGGTAGCGGTCCTGATGATGTCCGGCAGGGCGAACGCCTCGGCCCGCGGCAGCACCCTGACGTCGATCCGCCGGTCCGCGCTGACCTCGGCGTTGCACGCCGCCTCGACCGCGTCCTTGAAGCCCTCAGGCAGCTCGGGCAGGTCGAAGTCCATGCGCGCGCTGAGCGGCTCCATGTTGCCGCCGGTGACCGGCACGTGGTAGTCGCGGAACACCACGCCACACAGGACATGGAGGCCGGAGTGGGTACGCATCAGGGCGGTCCGACGTGCATCCTCGACGGCACCGCGTACCTTCACCCCCGGTGTGGGTAGCGGGTCACCCTCGGCCGGGATCAGGTACAGGTCGTCGCCCTTGCGCACGCCCGCGATCCTGGTCTGGACACCACCCCAGAGCAGCACACCCTCGTC
>JASIBJ010000720.1 GCA_030045215.1 Streptosporangiaceae bacterium
CGGCCGTGCCGCCCGGCGTGTCGCAGACTCCCACCGCGCGTACCAGCCCCTGCCGGGAGATCGCCTGGGTGATGAGCCCAGCCGGGTTGGTGAAGTTGATCAGCGTGGCGCCCGGTGACACCCGGCTCAGCAGCTCGCAATACGAGAGGACGACGGGGATCGTGCGCAGCGCCATCGCGCAGCCGCCGGGACCGGTCGTTTCCTGGCCAACCAGGCCCCGGCTCAGCGCCACCTGCTCGTCGATGACCCGACCCTGGTCGCCGCCCACCCTGATCGCGGAGAACACGAAGTCAGCGCCGGTCAGGGCCTGTTCCGCATCCGGTGTCACGACGACAGAGCCGGGCCGGCCGAGCGCCGCCGCAAGTTCGACCGCCAGTCGCCCGATGGTGTCACGCCGGAACTCATCGGGCTCGAGCAGGCAAATCTGATCAAAATGATGTGCCCCGCCGAGCAACACCGCTCGCACGAACGCGGGCATCCGCATGCCGCCGCCGCCGAGGACCGTGAGCTTCATCCAGACTCCTTCCGAGCAAGGTTCAGGCCCGGCAGAACCGAGCTCAGGCCGGCTACCTCGACCGGGCCGACCGCGCCCAGCCGGCCGGCCGCCTCGCTGCCTGCGCGATTCGCCGCCACGACTGCCTCGGCTAGCGGCGCACCGCGGAGCAGCTTCCCGATCATGGCGCCGGCGAACGAGTCTCCCGCTCCGGTCAGGTCGCGAACTGTGACATTCGTAACGCCCTCGGAGACCTGGACCGCCCCATCCGGGCCGACCACGACCGCCCCGGCGGCGCCCTGCTTCACCACGACCGGCGTGCCCCATGTGCTGGCGGCGGCGATGGCGGCGTCGGGTGAATCCGAGCCGGTGAGAGCGATCAGTTCGGCCTGGTTCGGCACGAACACGTCGGCGAGCGGGATGCAGTCAAGCACGGCCTGGGCGGACCGGCCGATCCCGTTGAGGGAGACGTCCAGGTAGATCCTGGTTCCCTGCGCGTGAGCGGCCTTGAGGAAGTCGGTCACGCCAACGCCCGCATGCACGTAGCACCAGGCTGGCCGGTGGTCGCGGAGTACATCGGTCCAGCGCGCTAGCTCCGGGGCAGCCTGGGCCGGGCGGGGCGGCACGTGGGTGACGAAGGATCGGTCGCCGTCATAGTTCAGCACCATGGTGATGCCGGTGGCGCGGCGCGCTACCCGGATCGACGGCGAGAGGTCCACGCCTTCGCGCTCGCAGTGCTCGGTGACGACGCGGCCGCCGAGGTCATCGCCCAGTTCGGCGCAGACCGCGGCTCGTGCCCCGGCGCGGGCCGCCGCGGTGGCGCTGGTCACCGCGCCGCCAACGGAAATGGCGAATTCCTCGGCGAAGATCTCCTGGCCCGGCCTGGGCAGGGCCGGCACGTGCCCGAAGACCAGCTCGAGGAAGACCGAGCCGAAGGAGATCATGTCCATCGCGACGATCCTGCCAACTGGCTGGCCGACCGGGCAAATCGGGGTACTGGTCGGGAAAGACCGGGTCATGGTCGCGGTCTAGGGGAAGATGGGCGGGTGACCACTGACGCCCCGGCGACGACCGCCGTATCGGCTCAGCCAGCTGATCCCGTGGAGCCCGCCAGGGCGGTGACGCCCGCGCTGGCTCCGAGGCTCGCGCCGCCGCCGGAGCCCGCCAGCCCGCAGCCGCAGGCGGTTGTCTCGCCCCTGACCAAGGCGGCCATCTTCCTGGTGGCTGTGCTCGATCCCGGCGACGCCGCCGAAGACCAGGCTCGGGGCCTCTGTGCTGACATATCCGCGCTGGTCAGGGCCGTCGGTTTTCGCGACCTCAACGGATACCTGAGCTGTGTTACCGGAGTCGGCGCTGAGGCGTGGGACCGGCTTACCGGCCTGCCTCGCCCGGCTGGGCTGCACCCGTTCCGTGAGTTGCGGGCGGAGGGCCGGCACGCGGTCGCCACGGCCGGAGACCTGCTGTTTCATATCCGGGCCGCCCGGATGGACCTGTGCTTCGAACTTGCGACGCAGATCACCGCGAGGCTGCCAGGCATGGCGTCAATCGTCGACGAGGTCCACGGCTTCAGCTACTTCGACGAACGGGACCTGCTGGGATTCGTGGACGGCACCGAGAACCCGACGGGCCCGGATGCGAGCCGTGCCGCGATCATCGGACCGGAGGAGCCCGCCTACCTCGGCGGCAGCTACGTGATCGTGCAGAAGTACGTGCACGACCTGGACGGCTGGAACGCGCTGCCGGTCGAGGAACAGGAAAAGGTCATCGGCCGGACGAAACTGTCCGACATCGAACTGGACGATGCGGTGAAGCCCACGTCCGCGCACAACGCCCTGACAACGATCGTCGTCGACGGCGAGGAAGTCGACATAGTCCGGGACAACATGCCGTTCGGGCACGTCGGGACCGGCGAGTACGGCACGTACTTCATCGGCTACGCGCGCTCGCCGGCCACCACCGAGCAGATGCTGCAGAACATGTTCATCGGTTCGCCGCCGGGTAACTACGACAGGATCCTGGATTTCAGTACGGCCGTCACCGGCTCGTTGTTCTTCGTGCCGTCCCAGACGATGCTCGACAGCTTCAACGACCTCGAGGGCGCGCCTGAACCATCGGCACCAATTGCCCCACCAGTACCACTTAACGTACCGGCACCGTCCGCTGGTGACGGCTCACTGAACATCGGCAGCCTTCGAGGAGACGCATGACGACCAACAACCTGCACCGCGAGCTCGCGCCCGTTTCCGACGAGGCCTGGCGCCAGATCGAGGCGGAGACGGCCCGGACGCTCAAGCGCTACCTCGCCGGTCGCAGGATCGTGGACGTGCACGGACCCGATGGTCAGGCACTCTCCGCGGTCGGCACCGGGCACCTGCGTGAGATCGAGTCCCCGGGTGAGGGCGTGCGCGCTCGTCAGCGGGAGGTGCTGCCGCTGGTCGAACTGCGGGTGCCGTTCACGCTGAGCAGGGAACAGATCGATGACGTGCTGCGGGGAGCTCAGGACTCCGACTGGCAGCCGGCCAGGGACGCGGCCAGGCAGATCGCGCTCGCCGAGGACCACGCCATCTTCGGTGGCTATGCCCAGGCTGGCATCGGCGGCATCGCTCCGGGCGCCAGCAACCCCCCGCTGATCCTGCCGGCCGAGGTGGCGGACTACCCGATGGCGTTCGCGCAGGCAGCCGGCCAGCTACGCGCCGCAGGGGTGGACGGCCCGTACGCCGCCGTGCTCTCGGCCGAGGCCTACACCGCGGTCAGCGAGGCCAGCGATCATGGCTACCCAGTCATCCGCCACCTGCGCAACGTTCTCGACGGGGAGCTGATCTGGGCTCCCTCGATTTCTGGCGCGATCGTGCTGACCGCCCGCGGCGGGGACTTCAGCCTGTACCTGGGCCAGGACATGTCGATCGGCTACCAGTCGCACACCGATACCGATGTTGTCCTGTACCTGCAGGAGACCATGACATTCCGGCTGCTCACGGCCGAGGCGGCCGTCGCGATGCTGACTGCTTCCCAGAAGACCAGAACGTCGTAGCCGGGAGCGGCCACCTGCCACGGCCCGCTTCGGCGCGAACGGCGAGAGGCGGCCGTTTACCGAGAATTCGTCCGCATCCGTCAACGCTTTAGGATCCGGACTGGCGTCGTCTCTTTCCTCGCAATGTCTCCGATCGATCATTTGTGCTGATCCAATCCGGCAAAATCGGAGGGGACATGTTGCGACTTCACGTGATCGGCAGCGCGTTGCTCGCCGTCGTGGCCAGCGGGGCAGGCCAAGCGACGGCGAGCGCAGCGGCCGGCCCGCCACCCGGTCTCGCCGAGCGCGCAATGCAGAAACCCGTGCATCATGCCGAGCACGCGGCGGTACTGTGCGGGTCGCGCGAGTGGGAGTGGCTGCCGTCGGGCCTGGTCGCTTACAACGACGTCTTCGCTGGTCGCTACTCCGAGTGCATCAGCCTGCGGCGGTCCGGCTTCAAGATCGTCCGAGCTCGGACAGGCTGGGAGTGGGGAGCATTTCCCGACGTGTTCATTGGCTGCGAGTACAACGTCTGCTCCCGGTCGCCGTTGCCGCAGCGCCCGATCGGGGACTTCACCGACCTGACGATGACGCTCTACACGCGGTTTGATGCCATCGTCGGCGACGATGCGACCGACTGGTGGTTCGACCGGGCGCGGCCGGGCCGGTCACTCAGTCATCCCAACGGCGCCGAGATCATGGTCTGGCTGGCGTGGCGGGCGGTCCCCATGCGGCACGGTTACGTGGTCAGGCTCGACGGCTGGTCCTGGTACGTCGAGCACTGGCGGCCCCGCGCCGACCACACCTCCTGGCAGTACATTCAGCTCCGCTGGCTCGGCTCTCACCCCCACCCGTCGATCCGGCTGAACATGCTGCCCATCCTCCGCTACCTGGAGCAACGCCGCTGGCTACGACCAAGCTGGTACCCATCCTCGCTGGACGCTGGATTCGAGGTCGTTCATGGCGGCGTCGGCGACCGCATCATCAAGTACGCGGTCAGCATCCGGATCGGGCGATGACGAAGCCCCGAGACGGGGTGGGCGGTGGCGGTATAGCTGCGGGTGAGGGTGGCTAGCGGAGCCGGTCGGGCCCGATCAGTTCGGGCTGTATGGCGAGTACCGCAGGTCAGGAGCCGGCGTCGCGGTCAGCGACCGCAGCATCTGGCTTTCCCTGGCCAGCAAGGCGCGCTCGGCCGCAAGCCGCCGCGCCGCGTCGGGCTCTTCGAGCAGCCCCTGCTTGACCGGCAGGTCGACCACGACGGCCGCGGCCACCAGATAGGACATCAGCACGGGCTCATCCGGCAATTCGGGCACGGTGACGCGGGCTCCCCCTCGTTCCGCTAGAAGATCAAGATACGAGCGGAACGCGTCCTGCACCGCGGATACCGCGACCGCGGCGGCGGCCTCATCCCCCGCCTCATCGGGCAGCAGTCCTACGTCCCCGCGGAGATAGGGGGCCGGGTCATCGAGTCCGAAGAGGCGGAACCGATGCGTCCCGACGGTGACGAGGTCGTAACGGCCGTCCGGGTACCGCTCAACCTGGCGCAGCGTGGCCGTGCAGCCGGTCTGGTATAGCGCAGAAACGCCGCCGATGCCCGTCTCACGGCCGTGCCGGATCGCGATCACTCCGAACTCCCTCGGTTCGGGGCCGGCCAGCAGGTCAGCGACGAGTTGCCGGTAGCGCTCCTCGAAGATGTGCAGCGGCATGACGAGACCGGGATAGAGCACCGTGCCCAGCGGGAACAGCGGCAACTTGGTGCTCATAGAACCGACATTACGCGCCGTTCGCCCCCCGTGCTCAGCCTGCGCCGCCCGTTGCGGCGCAATCGGCTGGACAGCACCGGCTAAACTTGATTTCACAGGCGATGATCCGGCCATCACCGGGGAGCCTCCGGAAGAACGGGCTGCTCAGCCACCTGGTGGCGGGCGGCCTTAGTAGAACCGGGCGGGTCCGGCCCGTCACAGCCGGCCAGACGAGCGGTCGCGGGATGCGGTCTGCCTCGAAGGGTGCCAGCGGCGCACCGGACGGGGGCGAGGCCGGGGACGGCGGCAAGCGAGGTGGTACCGCGGTTCGCCCGCGCGGGAGCGGGCGCGTCGTCCTCGCAGCCCATCAGCCAACCCGGCGCCCACCAGGCAACGGGCCGCCCGCAAGGAACACCGCCGATGACCGTTTATCCCCGCGCGGAGACCGCCAAGGCCGCCGGCCAGCCCGAGAGCGGAGTGCCGTCGCAGCCCAGCTTCCCCGAGCTTGAGGAAGGCGTGCTCGCCTACTGGGCCGAGAACGACACCTTCGCCGAATCGGTACGCCGGCGCCCGGCCGAGAACGACTTCGTCTTCTACGACGGACCGCCGTTTGCCAACGGCCTGCCGCACTACGGCCACCTGCTGACCGGGTACGTCAAGGACGTCGTGCCGCGACTGCGAACCATGCAGGGCAAGCGGGTGGAGCGCCGGTTCGGCTGGGACTGCCATGGGCTGCCCGCGGAGGTCGAGGCGGAGCGACTGCTCGGCATCTCGGGCAAGGCCGAGATCCTGGCCATGGGCATCGACAAGTTCAACCAGGCCTGCCGCGAGTCCGTTCTGCGCTACACGCGCGAGTGGCGGGAGTATGTGACCAGGCAGGCCCGCTGGGTCGATTTCGACCACGACTACAAGACGCTCGACCCGTCCTATATGGAGAGCGTCATGTGGGCGTTCAGGCAGTTGTGGGACAAGGGCCTGGTCTACGAGGGCTTCAAGGTCCTGCCATATTGCTGGCGGTGCGAGACCCCGTTGTCCAACCACGAGCTGCGGATGGATGACGACGTCTACGCCGACCGCCAGGACCCGTCAGTGACGGTGCGGTTCAAGCTGGAGACCGGGGAGTGGCTGCTGGCCTGGACCACCACGCCGTGGACGCTGCCCTCGAACGAGGCCGTCGCGGTCGGTCCGGACATCAGCTACAACGTCCTGGAGAAGGACGGCGAGCGCTACATCCTGGCCCGCGACCGGCAGGCCGCCTACGAGCGCGAGCTGGAGGGCGCGGCAATCGTCGAGTCGCTGAC
>JASIBJ010000006.1 GCA_030045215.1 Streptosporangiaceae bacterium
GCGACGAGCAGGTCGAACTCCAGCGGTGTGAGGTTCAGCGGCTCGCCCGCCCGGTTCACCGAGTGCCCGGCCACGTCGATCGTCACGTCGCCGATCGTCAGCGTCTCCGGGGCGGGCTCATCCGTCCGCCGCAACCTGGCCCTCACCCTGGCGATCAGGACCTTGGACTGGAAGGGCTTCACGATGTAGTCATCGGCGCCCGACTCAAGGCCAAGCACCACGTCCACCGTGTCGCTCTTGGCCGTCAGCATCACGATCGGCACTCCCGACTCGGCCCGGATCTGCCGGCAGACATCGATGCCGTCCATGCCGGGCAGCATCAGGTCCAGCAGGACCAAATCAGGCCTGGACTCTCGGAAGACCTCCAGTGCCCTGTCTCCGTCGGCCACGAATGTTGGCTCGAATCCCTCACCCCTCAGCACGATGCCGAGCATTTCAGCGAGAGCAGCGTCGTCATCGACGACCAGCACGCGACCCTTCATGTACCTCATCGTTCCACGTAGCGGGCCGGTTGGGGACCCATCATGTCCCCGGTGCCGGCGCTTAGACTTTGGAGATTACCTGGAGTGACGGGCTTTATCAGCCCGCGTTCAGTCACGATGGCCGTGATCAGCGACGGCGGGGTCACGTCGAAGGCCGGATTCCAAGCCCGGGTCCCGGCCGGAGCGACCGGCTGACCCGCCAGCCTGGCCACGTCCTCGTCTGCCCGGAACTCCACCTCGATGCCGGCCCCGTCAGGCGTGCTCAGGTCGACCGTCGACACCGGAGCGACGACGACGAACGGCACGTCATGCTGCCTGGCCAGCACCGCCAGCCCGTAGGTCCCCACCTTGTTGGCCACGCTGCCGTCGGCGGCAATCCGATCGGCGCCGGTGAGCACAAGGTCGACGTGACCGCTCGCCAGCAGCGACGCAGCCGCGCTGTCGGCGAGTATGGCGTGCTCAATCCCGGCCCGCCCCGCCTCCCACGCGGTCAGCCGCGCGCCCTGAAGCAGTGGCCTGGTCTCGTCGATCCAGAGCTTTGCCAGCCGCCCGGCCCGGTGCGCCGCCAGAATCACGGCGAATGCGGTACCTTCGCCGGCCGACACCAGGCCGCCGGTGTTGCAATGGGTCAAGATCCGCGCCCCCGGCCTGACCAGGCCCAGACCGTGCTCGGCCATCGCCGCACTTGCGGCCGCATCCGCCTCGGCGATCGCCCTCGCCTCTGCCAGTGCGGCCTGGGCACCTGTCATCTTGCCGGGAACGGGCTCGGTCCGCCCGCCAGTCGTTTGCCACGCCTTGAGCGCCCGGCCGACTCCCCAGGCCAGGTTGACCGCGGTCGGCCGGGCCCCGGACAGCGCGGCCGCGGCAGCCGGTACGTCGTCGCCGCGCGCGGCAGCCAGCGCGACTCCGTAGGCACCGGCGACCCCGAGCAGCGGCGCTCCGCGGACGGCGAGACGCCTGATCGCGTCTACTAGCTGCGGGACATCGGTGCAGGTCAGGACCGATTCCACAGCCGGCAGCCTGGTCTGGTCGAGTAGTTCGATGGCGGGGCCTTCCCGCGTCTCCAGCCAGCGCAAGGCACTCGGCGGGCTGCTAGTCGTCATGTCCCGAGTGTCACCCATCACGGGCAGTAGCGCGACGAGCCCGCGCCGCCGCGAAACTGACGTTCCGCTTCGGCGGGATTATGTGATTTCGTAACATGCTTGGCCGAACATCTCGGGCAGGAGCGTGCAAGTATTGGCGCGAGCCAGCCCCGCTTGGCGGCCAGCGTGACTAGCCGCGGACGCGGTCGATGAGGAGCGCGGACATGACCAACAGCGAGGTACCAGGCCAGCCTGGCCCTTGGAGCCAGCCGGGACCGCCGCCGGGTTCGGGCGCACCCGGCTCCGGCCAGCCCGGTTATCACCCTGCCTACGGTCCGTCCGGCTATCCGCCCCCGCCCGGTTACGGCCAGCCTTCCGGACAGCCTGGCTACGGGCAGCCCTACGGCCAGCCCGGTTACGGCCAGCCTTACGGCCAGCCCGGTTACGGGCAGCCCTACGGCCAGCCCGGTTACGGCCCGCCGGGCTACAGTCAGGGCTACCCGGCCCCTGGCGGCATCCCGCTGCGCCCGCTGGGCCTCGGGGATATCTACAGCGGGGCGGTCACCTCGGCCAGAAAGAACCCGGTCGCCACGTTCGGCCTGGCCGCGATCATAGTGACGATCGCCGAGGTCCTCACGGCAGCTGTCCGGATCGCGGCGGAGCCGAACAGCAACGCCGGGCTCGATCTACTGGTATTCGTGTTCAGCCTTCTTTCCCAGTTCATCCTGACCGGAATGCTGACCACGGTCATCGGGCACGGGATACTCGGTCGCAAGATCGGGATCGGCGAGGCCTGGTCCACGGCCAGGATCGGCTCGGTCATCGGCGCCGCTCTCTTGCTCCTGCTCATCAGCATCGGCATATTCGTCCCGGTCACTCTCATCGTCGTCGTGCTGGCGGCGGCCCACGTGGCCGGAGCGGCCGTGGCGATCGGAGTCCTGGGTGGCATCGGGACCCTCATTGCCTACATATTCATCGGGGTGCGGCTGTGCGTCACGATGCCGTCGGTCGTGCTCGAACGGCTCGGACCTGGCCGCGCGATCGCGCGATCCTGGCAGCTGACCAGGGACAGCTTCTGGCGCCTGTTCGGCATCAAGCTGTTGACTCTCATCATCATTTTCTTCGCCACCCTCATCATCGAGGTGCCATTCGAGTTGGCGGGCGGCGGCCTGGCCTTCTACGGCGGGATCACTCCGGAAAAGGTCGCTACGGAGACCATGGGGCTGATCATCCTCAGCGCGATCGGCGCGATCGTGGCCTCGTCGATCATGGATCCGATGAAATGCGGCGTGACGGTCCTGCTCTATCTGGACCTGCGGATGCGCCGTGAGGGCCTGGACCTGGCGCTGCAGAACGCCGCCCAGGGTCATCAGTTGACCGGCGATGAGTTCGCGACAATCTGGCGCCCGCCGACAGCCGGCCAGTGGACGGGACAAGGCCAGCCCGGCCAGTGGAGCCCGCCAGGGCAGTGGGCCCAGCAGCCGCCACCTCAGTGGTCCCAGCAGAACCAGCCGCAGTGGCCCCAGCCGCCGCAGTCGCCCCAGCAGAACCAGCCGCCGCAGTGGCCGGGCGAATGGCCAGCGCAGGATCCGCCGGCTGCGACGTGAAAGCGGGAACCGCCCGTGGGCTGCCGGCCCTCGTCGCGGGCACGCGGCCCCTCATCGGCCGCCGGGCCGGTCAGCAACTCGCGCGCCGTGAGCTGGCCAGGCGGATCTACTCCGAGCGGACCGAGACCAAGATCGGGCACTGGCTGGAGCGCTTGCTTAGCCGCATCTTCAGCGATGCCAGCCAGTTCCCTGGCGGCTGGTGGACGATCGTGGCCTTGCTGGTGGCGCTGGTGCTGGTAGCGACGGTAGTGACGTACTGGATCCGGCCCGCCGGGCCGGGCCGACAGAGGCATGGGGCAGTGCTGACGGGCACGGGACTCAGCGCCCGTGATCACCGCCAGGCAGCCGAGCGCGGCGCGGCCACCGGTGATTACACCACGGCGATCATCGAGCGAATGCGAGCGATCGCGGCCGGTATCGAAGAACGGGGCATTCTTCCCGCCCGCCCAGGCCGGACGGCTGCAGAACTCGCAGCACAGGCGGGCCAGGTCCTGCCTGACCTGGCCGCCCAGCTGTCCATAGTCGCGCTGCTCTTCGATGACGTCCGGTACGGCGGCCGTGACGGGACTGTGGCTGGCTATGAGCGGGTGCGTGACCTCGACGCCCGCATACAGGCAGCCAAGGTGGCCGGCTCCGACCTGGCTGGGACCGCGACAGCCGCCGGGCCGGCGGTCCTGTCATGACCACGGCGGCTCCCGCCGCGCCGACGCGCATCCGTGGCCCCCTGGAGCGCAGTGCTTCTGGCCGAAGGTGGGTCACGCCACTGGCGATCATCGGGCTGATCTTGCTCGGGGCGGTGCTTGTCGCCTTCCTGACCCCGGCCAATCCCACCGAGGGCTTTCTCGATCCGGGCAGCACCCAGGCGACCGGCACGCATGCGCTCGCCGACATCCTCGCGGCGCGCGGGACGACGGTGGAGCGCGTAACGACAACGCAAGCAGCTGTGCAGGCAGCCCGCGGCGCGGCCGCCGCCATCGTGGTGACTAGCCCCGGCGTGCTGACCAAGGCTGAGCTCGGTGAGTTGGCCAGCGCGCCCGCGGACATCGTCATCGTCGCGCCGGACCGGGCCGCCCTGGCCGTGCTGGCCCCCGGCCTGAGCGTTGCCGCCTCTACTCCGGTCGGGCCAACTCAGCCTGCCTGCGCCTTTGCCGCCGCCCGGCTGGCAGGCAGCGCCGACATGGGCGGCACCGGCCTGAACCTCGCGCCCGGGCAGTCCGGCATCGTTTGCTACCCGTCGGGCGGACGCCCCTCGCTGGTGCAGTACACGCCCGGCTCCCGATCGGTCACGGTGCTGGGCACCGGGGCGCCGCTGGAAAACCAGAATCTGGCCCGCCTTGGAAACGCCGCGCTGGCGCTCAACCTGCTCGGGGCGTTTGCGCGGCTAGCCTGGCTCGTGCCCCCATCCGCGCCGCCCGCGCCGCCAGGGGGCGGGAAGTCGCTGTGGCAGCTCATCCCGCGAGCCGCCTACCTCGTGGCGGCTGAACTGGGCCTCGCGGTGCTGCTCACCGCGCTCTGGCGAGCCCGAAGGCTCGGGCCGCTGGTCACCGAGCGCCTGCCGGTGGTAGTCAGGGCGGCGGAGACAACCGAAGGACACGCCCGGCTGTATGAGGCCAGGCGCGCGCGTGATCAGGCGGCGGCGGCGCTCAGGACCGCGACGCTTGACCGCCTCAAGCCTGCCGTTGGCCTACCCGCCGCGGCCGCGCCCGAGGCCATTACGTCGGCCTTGGCCGCCAGGTCGGCGCTGGCGGCGGCGCAGCTCGGAACGCTGCTGTTCGGACCACCGCCCGACAGTGACGCGGAGCTCGTACGGCTCGCCGACGACCTGGACGCCCTGGAGAGAGAGGTACGCAGCCGATGACGGCCGAATACCCGGCGACGACAGCGGACACGGTGCCCCCGGCCGACCGGGAAGATCAGCGCTTGGCGTTCGCGGCCGTGCGGGCCGAGGTCGGCAAGGCCGTGGTCGGCCAGGACGGGGTTATCACCGGTCTGCTGATCGCCCTGCTCTGCGACGGCCACGTGCTACTGGAAGGCGTGCCCGGGGTCGCTAAGACCCTGCTGGTCCGCTCGCTGGCCGCGGCGTTGTCGCTCGAGAGCAAGCGCATTCAGTTCACGCCCGACCTCATGCCCGGCGACGTTACTGGCTCGCTGATCTATGACGCCAGGACGTCCCAGTTCGAGTTCCGGCCCGGCCCGGTCTTCACCAACCTGCTGCTGGCCGACGAAATCAACCGGACCCCGCCCAAGACACAGGCCGCGCTTCTGGAGGCGATGGAAGAACGCCAGGTCTCGGTCGAGGGTGACCCACGGCCACTGCCCGTTCCCTTCCTGGTCGCGGCTACCCAGAACCCGGTTGAGTACGAGGGCACCTATCCCCTGCCAGAAGCCCAGCTAGACCGGTTCCTGCTCAAGCTCACGGTGGCGCTGCCCGAACGCCACGAGGAGATCGGCATCCTCGAGCGGCATGCAGCCGGCTTCAACCCGCGGGACCTGGCCGCGGCGGGCATCGGGCAGGTCGCAACCGGGTCAGATCTTGCGGCGGGCCGGGAGGCGGTACGGCGAGTGCGGGTGACGCCAGAGATCACCGGCTACGTCGTCGACATCTGCCGGGGAACCAGGATGTCTCCGTCCCTGCGGCTTGGCGCGTCGCCCCGGGCAGCGACCGCGCTGTTGTCGAGCAGCCGCGCGTGGGCCTGGCTGTCCGGGCGGGACTACGTGACCCCGGATGACGTCAAGGCGCTGACCGCTCCGTCGCTGCGGCACCGGATCCAGCTGCGGCCCGAAGCGGAACTGGACGGCGCGACACCCGAGGGTGTGCTGGACGGCGTGCTCGCCTCCGTCCAGGTCCCGCGGTGACCGGATGCGCCGGCCAGACGGCCAGACCGCCGCGATGGCACTGACCGGCCGGGCCGGGATCGCTGCCCTCGTCGGCGCCCTGGCCGTGCTCGCGGTTCGCGACGTCGCCGCGCTCATCGCGGTGAACGTGCTGATCCTCGCGGCCATCGGGGCCGACCTCGCGCTCGCGGCCGGGGTGGCGCAGCTTCGGCTCAGCCGGGACGGTGATACGAGGCTCTTGCTCGGCAGCAGTGGCACCGTCACGCTGACGATCGAGAATCCGGGACGCCGGCCACTGCACGGGGTGGTCAGGGACGCCTGGCGGCCGAGCGCTGGCGCCGCACCGGGCCGGTCGCGGGTCAGCATTCCGGCCGGAGGCCGGATCACGCTGAGGACCACGCTCACGCCGCAGCGTCGCGGAGACACCTCGCCGGACCGCGTCACGGTCCGGTCCCTGGGTCCGCTCAGGCTGGCCGGACGCCAGGGACACCACGAGGTGCCGTGGTCGGTTCGCGTGCTGCCGCCATTCCTCAGCCGCCGGCACCT
>JASIBJ010000069.1 GCA_030045215.1 Streptosporangiaceae bacterium
GTGAAGGGAGTCACCGTCACCGAATAGCTTCCGCGGAACGTCGCTACCATCGGCTATCCTCCATGCGGACGAATGCTCACTATGCGGGCAGCAGCCGCTATGAGTCTAAGGGGCCTTCTGAGCCATGAGCAAGGCTGCGCCAGCCCAGCTGGGCTGCGATGTCCTCGTCATCGGCGGCGGGATCAGCGGCTGCGCAACGAGCTACTACCTCGCCCGCGCCGGTCATTCTGTGGTGCTGGCCGAGGAGCACGACCTGAACACGGCCGCCTCCGGCCGCAACGCCGGCAGCCTCCACGGTCAGCTGCAGTTTGAGCCCTATCGCGCCAACGGCCCGCAGTGGTCACTGGACTACCTGCCCGCGCTGCGATTCCTCAACGACTCCCTGGCCATCTGGCACCTCCTGGGCGAGGAACTGGGCACCGATCTCGAGGTATCGACCAAGGGCGGACTGCTCGTTGCCGACACCGATGAGGACGCGGCCCTGGTGAGGGAGAAGGTCAGCCTCGAAGCTGCTCACGGCTTTCCGGCTGAACTGGTTACCGGCAGCGCGCTGCGATCGATGGCTCCGTACTTGTCTCCCGCGATGATCGCCGCCGAGTACTGCGCGAGCGAGGGTAAGACCAACCCCTTGCTGGCTGCGCCAGCTTTCGCGCGCGCAGCCCGCCAGCAGGGGGCCAGGATCCTGATCCAGACCCGGGTGCTGACTGTCGGCCAGTGCGCTGGCGGGTTCGAGGTCACCACATCCGGCCCGGCAATCCGCTGCGCGAAGATCGTGCTCGCCGCGGGCGGCCACACTGGTGCCCTGGCCGCCCAGCTCGGCATCACCTTGCCGATCACTGACGAGCCCGTCCAGGTTCATGCGACCGAGCCGATGGCCCCGGTGATCCCGCACCTGGTGTATTACGCCGGCGGTCGGCTGACCCTGAAGCAGGCCCGGGCCGGAACGTTGCTGATCGGCGGCGGGTGGCCAGCCTCCGCCGGCGCCGCTACCGGTGACCCGACCGTCAGCACCGACTCGCTGCGGCAGAACCTTCGCGTCGCGGCTCATGTGGCACCGTGGCTGAGCAAGGTCAGGGTGATCCGGGCCTGGGCCGGGATCGGGAACGCGACGCCCGACCTCAGGCCGCTGATCGGGGAGATCCCCGCTGCCCCCGGCGCGTTCGTCGGCATGTTCCCCCACATGGGGCTCACCGCCGGACCACTCATGGGGCAGGTGCTCGCCGCGCTGGTGGAAGGCCGCGACCCCGGCCGCGACCTCCAGTCATTCGCGCTCGACCGGTTCAGCCAGCACCCAGAGCGGGGTTGGACGCATCGGGGGCTGAGGCGCGAAGCCTGACTGCGCGTCCACGGGCACGCCGGTCGCCTGCCTTACCAGCTCGGTTACGACGAAGCCGCAGAAGCGGCCCTGGCACTGTCCCATCCCCGCCCGCGTCAGGCGCTTGAGCGCTCCGGTGGTGCGAACCTCGCGCGCAGTGGCGTCGATCGTCTGCAGGGTCACGTTCTCACAGCGGCAGACGATCGTCTCCGGGTCGGCCAGCTGGCTGAAGAGCACGGGCGCGCTGTACACCCGCCAGAGCGCTCGCTGGAATCGCTCGTGACGGTCACGGTGGCGGCTGACCGCGCGCAGATCAAGGCCCGACCGCGGGCCGGGCGCCAGCGAGGCTGCCGCTTCTGCGCCGGCCAGCATCCCTGCGCTCTCGGCTACCTTCGCACCGCGCACCTCGGCGCCGTCGCCGACGACCCACACGTCCGGCAGACTGCTGCGCCCTGACCGCGACCGCTCGACCACGTAGCCGCCGCTGCGCGGATCGACGCAGTGGCGGAGGCCGAGCAGCCGGGCCAGCTCGTTGCCTGGCATGAACCCGAGGCCGACGCAGACGGCATCGACGTCAAAGGTGATCTCGGTAGCAGGGGCCGGTAGCCCGTCAGAGTCAAGGCGCGCCACCACGGCGCGCTCGGCGCGCCCGTCGCCCTCTACCCGGACCACGGCGCGCCCGGTCAGGATGGGCACGCCCGCCCGCCGCAACCGCGCGAGGTAACCCAGCCCGTCTCGGGTCAGCGACGGCGCGCTCGCCGCCATTCTCAGGGCCTCGATCCCGCGCCCAGGGCTGAACATCCGAGCCAGTTCGATCAGGCCGACAACCGTCCCGCCAGCCCGCACGACCTCGGCGGCGAGCTGAACGTTGAGCGGGCCGTTGCCCGCCACCAGCAGGCGGTTGCCCGGGGTGACCTGGTATCCGCGCAGCAGGCTCTGCCCGGCGCCGGTGGTCATCACTCCGGGCAGCGTCCAGCCGGGGAACGGCACTGCCCGTTCGTAAGCCCCGGTCGCCAGGATCAGCCGCGAGGCGCGGAGCTCGAAGCGCTCGCGGCCGCTGGCTGCGTACAGATGGCCGGGCCCGTCAGCGCCCCAGACCCGAACACCCGAATACACTCGGACCCCGGCCGCCCGGGCCCGCTGGATGAGGTCGTGTCCGGCCGCGTGCTGCCGGTCAGACGCGGCCGGGTCCAGCGGCTGCTTGTAGTACTGGCCGCCGAGGCCGCCGCGGTCGTCCACCAGCAGTACGTCGGTCCCCGCTTCCGCGGCGGTGGCGGCCGCGGCGAGTCCGGCCGGACCGCCGCCGACGACGAGGACTTCGGCCCGCAGAACGTGCTCGGCCGGGGTTGGCTCGGGGGCACTCGTGATGTCGGCGCGGGGAGCGGCCGGCTGGGGGCGCAGCCGCATGCCGTCATCGACGTGGGTCATGCACGCCAGCTGCCTCGGGCTGCCGTCGATCTCGACGGAGCACTCGCCGCATACGCCCATCCCGCAAAACAGCCCGCGGTCCCCGGCGTTGCTGTGGCGGAGGACGCGAATGCCGGCAGCGGTCAGCGCGGCGGCGATGCTGCTCCCCGGCCGGGCAGGCACAGTCCGGGCCTCGTAGTGGACGGCAATGCCGTCCTCCGGCGCTGTCGGGTTCAAGTCAGGCCGCTGACGAGCGGGACGTCCAGTCGCTCCCGCAGCTCGCACAGGGTGATGCCGAACGTCTCGTTCACCAGCACGCCATGCTCGGTCACGGTGAACACCGCGTGATGCGTGAAGACGCGTGAGACACACGCAACGCCGGTCAGCGGGTAGGTGCAGTACGGGACAAGCTTGGGCTCACCGCTGCGCGTGAACAGGCTCATCATGACCAGCACCTGCCGCGCTCCGGTGGCCAGGTCCATGGCGCCGCCGACGGCCGGGATGTCCTCGGGCCTTCCGGTGTGCCAGTTGGCAAGATCGCCGCGAGCGGAGACCTGGAATGCGCCGAGGACGCAGACGTCAAGGTGACCACCGCGAATCATGGCGAAACTGTCGGCATGGTGGAAGTACGCCGCACCTGGCAGTTCGGTGACCGGCACCTTGCCGGCGTTGATGAGGTCGTCGTCGATCTCGTCGCCATCGGCGGCCGGACCCATGCCGAGCATGCCGTTCTCGGTATGCAGGATGATCCCGGCGGCCGGATCCAGGTAGTCCGCGATGCGAGTGGGCTGGCCTATGCCGAGGTTGACGTAGGACCCAGGCGGGATGTCGAGCGCGATGCGCGCAGCAAGCTCGTCAGTCGAGAGCGGATCGCGGTGGGCGTGCTGGACTGTCCCGGAATCGCAGGCGGCAGCGGCGGTCATCAGCGGACTCCGCAGGCTGCGG
>JASIBJ010000721.1 GCA_030045215.1 Streptosporangiaceae bacterium
GAGGATCACGAAGTCGCCGGGCGCCACGTCGGTGACGTCGTCGCCGACCGCCTCGACGACACCGGCCGCCTCGTGCCCGAGCAGGTAAGGGAAGTCCTCGCCGATCCCGCCTTCGCGGTAGTGCAGGTCGGTGTGGCACACGCCACATGCCTGTACCTCGACGAGCGCCTCGCCGGGCCCCGGATCCGGCACCGTCACCGTGGTGACCGTGACTGGAGCGCCTTTCGCACTGGCGATGACGCCCTTGACCTCGTGTGCCATCCTGCTGCTCCTTTACTGAGGGGAACGGGGCCGCGCCCGGGCGAGCCGTGTGCCGTGATGATACGGCGTCGGGCCCGGACGACAACCGGGGTATCCCGGACGGCCTTCCGGGCCGGCACTGCTCTCTACCGCGGCTGGAATTACAACGCGGTAGGCCCGGACCGCTCGCCCGGTGCGCGGTCGGTCGTGGTTCAGTAACTGTCCGCATAAAAAGGGGGGGAGCGAGCCGGCCGTTTCCTGCGTCCAACTGAAGCATGGGTCGGCTGCGGGCGGCAGCCCCGAGGCATCGGCGTCGGATCCGCGACCGACGTCGTTGCTTACTCCTACCGGGGCTGCCGTCCGAGTCGAGGCCGCCGCCTCCCGGCGAGCTCGTTCATGATCACGACCGGATGCTTGCTCGCGAAGGCCGCGGACGGAGCCGCTGCAGTGGCAGCGGGGGATATCGAAGCGCCGCCGCCTTTGCCGCGATCCGGACCGGCACGTTCGGTGGCTTGACCCCGGCGAGCACCTGCCGGAGTTGTGCGGGCTGCACATCACAGAGCTTTATGAGGTAACGAGGAGGGTCCGGTCGGGCTGCTGTGAGCGCCGGCCGGCCACGTCCGAAGCCGAACGGCAAGACGAGCATGGCGAGCAGCAGCAACGCCTGCCTCCCGAGGCTGGGCCTGGTGATGATCCTGGCCGCAGGGCCAAGCGAGATCTCGAGCAGCGTGCCATACGGCCGTGAGGCCATCCGCACTTGGCTGATGTCTGCCCACGGGATGTGCACCTGGCGCAGCTTCGGCCGCTTGTGCGGCGTGCTGATACCGAGCCAGACCCCGCTGGCGTTCACCCTGAAGGCGTGACGGCGAGCCGTGAGCAGCACGCCGATGAGCACGATGGCGGCGACCGCCATGCTGGCGATCTCGCTGCCGACGAGCCAGAGCGGCACCGGGCTGCTGAGGTAGCCGATGGCGAGCGCGATGAGGCCGCCCAGGATCGCGAACCAGACGGGGACGAGCCACATGTACCCGCGCGGAAGGCGGCTGGACGGTCCCCTCACCAGGAATGTGTAGATCTCATCCAATGACCCGCCCTCCCCGTTTGGTCCCTATCGAGATCATCAGGCCTGGCCAGCCGGTCGAGCAAGGGGGAGATGCTGGCGATGGCCGGGGAACCCAGGGCAGTGCGGGGCGCCGAACCCGGTGACCTAACCTGGGGGCAACCATGACCACCAAATGATCTGCGGGGAGACAGCGCGACATGCCGGTTGCCGAGATCACGCGCCACGAGACCGCCGAGCGAGCACGGCTGCTGCGGATCCACGGATACGACGTCCGGCTGGACCTGACCCGCGGCGATAAGACATTCAGGTCGACCTCGGTGATCACCTTCGACTGCGCCGAGCCGGGGGCGGCCAGCTACGTGGACCTGATTGCGGCCGATGTCGTCGAGGTGACCCTCAACGGCGCCCCGATCGACCCGGCCGACGCCTACGCGGACGGCCGGATCACGCTGACCGGCCTGGCCGCCAGCAACGAGTTGCGGGTCGTGGCCGACTGCGCCTACACCTACGACTCCAAAGGCATGCACCGGGCGGTGGACTCGGCCGACGGCCGGGTCTACCTGTACACGAACTTCGAGCCTGCGGACGCTCGCAGGGTCTACGCCAACTTCGAGCAGCCGGACCTGAAGGCCGCGTTCACCTTCCACGTCATCGTGCCCGAGCACTGGGTGGTGCTGTCGAACCAGCCGGCCCCCGAGCCAGAGCCGGCCGGCGGGGCCAGCGCGATCTGGCACTTCCCGCCGACGCCGGAGATGTCGACGTACCTGACGGCAATCTGCGCGGGCGAGTATCACCTGGTCACCAGCACGCACACGACACCGCGCGGCCAGGTCATCCCGCTCGGCGTGGCCTGCCGGGCCTCGCTGGCCGAATTCCTTGAGCCGGACGACATCCTGACGATCACTCGGCAGGGCCTGGACTACTACACCGTGCTGTTCGGCACCGACTACCCGTTCGCCAAGTACGACCAGGTCTTCGTGCCCGAGTTCAGCGCGGGCGCGATGGAGAACGCCGGGTGCGTGACCTTCTCCGAGCGGGTGCTTTTCCGGTCGAAGGTGACCGACATGATGTACGAACTGCGAGCCACCGTGATCTTGCACGAGATGGCGCACATGTGGTTCGGCGACCTGGTCACGATGAAGTGGTGGGACGACCTGTGGCTGAATGAGTCGTTCGCCGAGTTCTCCGCCGTGCTGTCCAGCGCGGAGGGCACCAGGTTCACCGATGCCTGGACCACCTTCTCCGGAGCCCGGAAGACGTGGGGATACCGCCAGGACCAGCTGCCGTCGACGCATCCGGTCGCGGCCGATGTTCCGACGCTGAGCGAGGCGATCGCGAACTTTGACGGGATCAGCTACGCCAAGGGAGCCTCGGTGCTCAAGCAGCTGGTCGCCTACGTCGGCAGGAGGAGTTTCGTCACGGGCATCCGGGCCTACTTCGCCGAGTACGGCTGGGCGAACGCCACCCTGGACGACCTGCTGCGGGCGCTCGAGGCCAGCTCGGGCCGCAGCCTCGGGGAATGGGCGAGGCTATGGCTGCAGACCGCGGGACCCAACACGCTGCGCAGCGAGTTCGGCATCGACGAGGACGGCGCGTTCAGCCGGTTCGCGGTGCTGCAGGAGGCGCCCGCCGAGCATCCGACGCTGCGGCCGCACCACATCGCGATCGGGCTGTATAACCGGGTCGACTCTGGGCCAGGGCTCCGCGGCCCGTCCTCCGCGGCCGGCGCAGCACTGGTGCGCACGCACCGGGTAGAGGTGGACATCGACGGCGCGCGGAGCGAAGTACCCGAGCTGATCGGCCGCGTGCAGCCGGACCTGATCCTGCTCAACGACGACGACCTCACCTATGCGCTGGTCAGGTTCGACCCGCGGTCGCTGGGCACGCTGACCGAGTCGATCGGGCAGTTCACCGACTCGCTGGCCCGTACCGTCTGCTGGAGTGCAGCGCTCGACATGGTGCAGCAGGCCGAGCTGTCCGTGCCTGCGTTCATCAGGATGCTGGTTGCGGGGATGGGCATGGAACCGACAATCTCCGTGCTGCAGACCCTGCACATGACCGCGGCCAGGCTGATGGCCCTCACGGCCGACCCGAAGTGGCTGCCGGAGGGCAGGGAGCAGCTGGCCAGCGCGGCCGTGCCGCTGCTGCTTGCGGCCGAACCGGGCAGCGACCACCAACTCGCCTGGGCGGAACTGCTGGCCTGGACGGCGATCACGCCCGAGCAGCTGGACCTGATCGCCGGGCTGCTTGACGGGTCGGTGGAGGTTCCTGGCCTCGCCGTCGACACCGAGCTGCGCTGGGCGCTGCTGCGGCGGCTGGCCGCGACCGGCCGGGCGGGCGACGCGGAGATCGACGCTGAGCTCGTGCGGGACCCTACCGACGCGGGGCGGCGGCACGCCGCCGCGAGCCGCGCGGCCATCCCCGATGCTGCGCACAAGGACGCGGCCTGGCGGCTGCTGGCCGAGTCGGAAGAGCTTGGCCACGAGGGTGTCGCCGCGGTCGCGGCCAGTTTCGGGCAGCCCGAGCATGCCGAGTTGCTCTCGCCGTACGCCGAGGCCTATTTCCAGGTCCTGCCGGAACTCTGGTCAAGCCGCGGCGATCACATGAAGCGAGTGCTCGGCGATGCGCTGTTTCCCTATTTCGCGGCCTCGCCCGAGCTGCTGCGCCTCATCGACGGGTTCCTGGATCAGCCCGGCCGCGACCCGGCCATGGTGCGGCTGCTGATCGAGCGCCGCGACGCCGTCGAGCGCGCGCTGCGTTCGAGGGAGCTTCCGGCCTGAGCGAAGCCGGACGCGGGCCCGCGGCGCTAGTAGGAGCGGCCGAAGATCAGGCGGGTGCCGTAGGCAGACGGCAAATCGCAGCGGATGCACAGGCCCGTCTCTGGCTCGCCGTCGAGCGGGATGCATCGTGGTGTCGCGGCCGTCTCGGCCTTGATCTCGTCCTCGCAGGCCTGCTGTCCGCAGTGCAGCGCGCGGGCCCAGCCGCCCGCGACCGCCGCTATGAACTGTGGCCAGCTGTCCACAGTGACCGTATGCGCGTCCCGGAATTCGGTCGCCCGTACCAACAGCATGTCCTGGAAGGCAGCTAGCTCGGCGGCCACTCGTTCCGTTATCGACGTAAGCGGCACGGATTCCTTGCCGTCACCGAGGCGTCTGGCCAGCACCGCCGAGCCGGCTGCCAGGTCGCGCGGCCCCAGCTCCAGGCGGATGGGTACGCCGCGCAGTTCCCAGTCGTTGAACTTAAAGCCGGGCGAAAGCTGCTCCCGGTCATCGAGGTGAGTGCGGATCCCGGCGGCGGCCAGCCGGATGGCCAGGTCTCCGGCCGCCAGGAGAACGTCCTCCGCCTGATCCCCGCGGCCGACGGGGACGATGACGACCTGGTAGGGAGCGAGCGCGGGCGGTAGCACGAGGCCGCGGTCGTCACCGTGAGTCATGATGACGCCACCGATCATCCGGCTGCTCAAACCCCACGACGTGGTGTTACACAGTTTCAGCTCACCGGTCTTCGAGGTGTACTGGATGCCGAACGACCTGGCGAAGTTCTCGCCCATGAAGTGCGATGTCCCCGCTTGCAGCGCCCGGCCGTCGCGCATCATCGCCTCGATCGTGAACGTGCGCTGGGCTCCGGCGAACCGCTCGCCCGGCGTCTTCTCCCCCGGGATCGTCGGCATCGCGGCCGTCTGAGTGGCGAAATCCTGGTAGATGCCGAGCGCCAGCATGGTCTCCGCCATGGCATCGGCCTCATCGATATGGGCCGTATGCCCTTCTTGCCAGAGAAACTCCGTAGTTCGCAGGAACAGGCGCGGGCGCATTTCCCACCGGACGGCGTTGCCCCACTGGTTGAGCAGCATCGGGAGGTCACGGTGAGAGCTGATCCACTTGGCCATCATCTCGCCGATGATCGTCTCCGACGTCGGCCGGATGACAAGCGGCTCGTCGAGATCCTTGCCGCCCGCGTGGGTGACGACGGCAAGCTCGGGGGCGAACCCCTCGATGTGCTCGGCCTCGCGGGCAAGGTAGGACTCGGGGATCAACAAGGGAAAATACGCGTTCTGATGGCCAGTGGCCTTGATCCGCTGGTCCAGGTCCGCCTGCAGCAGTTCCCAGATGCGGTAGCCGTACGGTCGGATCACCATGGTGCCGCGGACCGGGCCCCGGTCAACCAGGCTGGCCTTGGTGACCAGCTCGTTGTACCAGGCCGAGAAGTCCTCGCGTTGCGGTGTAATGCCGCGGTGACCGTCTGCCATGTCCGCAGGCTAGTGCCGGGCTGTCGGCTGTGGCGAGCCGTTTTGACGGCAGGGAAACCTGGATAACGTAGCGGTCACGGTCGGCTGTGCCCCATGATGTAGTGACCCCACATCGGGAAGAGACGCCGCATCTGTCTCAGGAGTAACACGCCGCATGACAACGGGATGGCCGCAGGATCAGGAAGAACTGCGGCGGCCCTACGCCGAAGACGGCGGGGATCGGCCTGGTGACGGTGAGTTCGGCCAGTACCATCCGAGCGGGCCGCTACCAGTCGGCCGGGGCCGTCAGGCGAAGCCGCGCGGTCGGCGCGGACGCGAGCCGGAGCTGGAATCCGAGCTAGCCGGGGACGCCGATTACGACTGGATCCGCTATCTCGGCGGCGCCGGGCCGGCACAGGAGCAACCCGTGCGGCCCGACAATCCGCCCCCTGCACCGCCAGCGAGCGGTGGGCGGCGCTCTCGACGGGGACAGCCGGTCGCTCCGGCCGGGCGCGGTGCTGAACCGCAGCCCGAACCGCGCCAGCTCGATTCGCACCACGACTCCCGTCGCGGGGTACCGCTGCGGGCCGACGATCTGGCCGGGCCGCGCCGTTCGCACGTGCCGGACGGACCGCCGTCGGACGGATGGCGTACACCCGATCGTTCCGCTACCGGCAGCTACGGCCGGCCGGTGGCCGATAGCGGGCCGCTGACCGGTGGTGGACCGTTCAGCGGTAGTGGGCCGCTGACCGAAGGTGGCCTGCTCGCGGGGGGCGACCGACGTGCCTCCCGCCGCCACGCTGCCCCCGATTTCGGCGATCCAGGAACACGGCAATCTGCTCCGCCTAGCGGTACTCGCCCGTCGATGCGCGGGCATCGTAGGCCCGAGTCAGCGGCTCCCGATCGGCAGAACTCTGGTCCGCAGGTCTCGCCGCCTGCTGAGGCGCCCGGACGTTCCCGGTCCGGCCTGCTCCCTCGTGGCCGACAGGCGCCTGGCCCAGCTCTGCCCGGACCGCTGCCGCGCCCACCAGCGTCAGGCCCACAGCAGCCGCCCGCGACCGTCCGGCCGCCGGTGGCCGACCGCTCGACCGCGACCGACTGGTCGCCCCTGACCGGTCGGCCGCCGGTGTCCGACCGGCCATCCGGTCCACCACGGTCCCCGTCTTCTGACGTGCAGTCCTCGTCTTCTGATCCGCGGTCCTGGTCCTCTGACCCGCAGTCCTGGTCTTCTGATCCGCGGTCCTGGCCTTCGGATGGCAGCGGAAACGGCGGGTGGCCGACGGGCGACCACCGGGCAGTTGCATGGCCGACCGCCCCGGCGCGATCCGCTCCACCGCGGGGGGCCGCGCCCCAGCCCGCGCCTCCCCGGTCCGCTGTGGCCGGGCCCGACTCGCGGTCAACGAACCTGCTGCGCCAGCCATCGCGCCCCGACCTCACCCGGCCCGTACCGGGTCCAGCGGAACCGGGCTTTTCCGCTAACACCGGGCCGCAGCCGGTCGCGGAGCGGCCCAGCCAGCCCATGCGGGCGCTGCGTCCGGCGGCAGGACCCGGACCAGCCAGCGATACCCATCCGCGGCCGCTCAGCGCCCCGGCGCGTCGCCGCCCGCTGCGGGACCTGCGGCCAGCGGATCCGGCGGCCGACAGCCCGGCTTGGTCCGCCGGCCCGGACGCTGACCTGGCGGCAGCCGAGTCGGCTCTCCTCCCCGGCGCACCGGGCCGGACCGAGATACCAGCCAGCCGTCCGGCTAGGTCACGTCAGTCTGGGACCAGTCAGAAGACGAAGGCCGTTCGCGCGAGAGCAAGCCGCCGCAAGGCTCGCCGCCGGGCGGCGCTGGTGGTCGGTGCGGTCGGATGCGTGGCAGCCGTCGGTGTCGCGGCGGCATACGTCATGTCCGGCAGCGGTCCGGCGCACGTGATCAGTACGCCGCAGCGCCTCGGGAGCTACGTCGTGGAACCGTCCCTCGCGAACGGGATGGGTGCCAACGCGCTGCGGAACAAGATCCTGGCTGCGGGCGACGGCGAGGCCAGCCACGTGGTCGACGCCGTTTACGAGGACAGCACCGGCGCGGCGAAGTCGGGCCCGCTCATCATCCTGTTCGTCGGCGGGAACCTGTCTGGCTCGGCGAACTCGTTCATCACGAGCCTGACCACGGAAGTGCCCGGCGCGTTCGTGATCAACCCTGGTTCTCTGCAGGGAGAGGCCGCCTGCGTGCCAGGTGTGCATCTGGCCGAGTGCGCCTGGGCCGACAACGACACGTTCGGCGTGATCGCCTCGCCCACACTCAGCGCCAGCGCGCTTGGCAATGAGCTGCGCATCATGCGGCCCATGGTCGAGCACGTGGTGAAGTAAGCAGCACGGGCCGTATGGCTGCGGTTACTCGCCGCTCTTGTCGTCCTGCGGCTTAGGCGTCCGCAAAGACAGTCTCGCGATCGCGATCGCGATTCCCCCGGCGAGCACTGCCAGCCCGGCTAGCTGACCGCCGATCAGCCGCGGGTCAAGTGGCACCGTGTCCGCCGCGTCAGTAACGCGCACGCTGGCCCGCTTCGGCTTCACCGATGGCAGGCCGAGCGAGGACGGGCTAGATGGCGTCGGGGTGACCGTGGGGAACAGGTTGGACGCGTTGCCCTGAGACGACCCCGTTCCCGATATGGGCGCCAAGTTCGTGGGCGGCAGTGTCGGCGGCGGGCTCAGCTGCGGGGCGGTACTTGACGGCGGCGAGACGACCACGACATCGGTGGCCGACGCGCTGAAGGACTTCGCCCCCTTCGCGGTCGCCTTAGCCGTCAGCTGGACCTGCTCACCGAGCGCGGCCTTGGCCTTCACCGGAACGCCCGCCTCGAGTTCGTCGGCCTGCCCGGACGGCAAGTCGCCGAGTTTGCAGGTCTTGCCGTGGGCGACGGGGCAGACGGCGAACGTGGGCGCTCCGAGGTACTCCGCGTACGCGACCGACAGCGTCACGGTGACTGCGTTGCTTGCCGCCTTGGAACTCCAGACCCAGATGACGAAGACTGCAGTGTGCCCGGCCTTGACCTCCGATGAGCTGGAGAAGGACTGGACACGCACGCACAGCTGAGCGACAGTCGCCTTCTTGGGCTTCGACGATGAGGAGGGGCTGGGAGTCGGCGTCGGCTTCGTGGTCTTGCTAGGCGACGGGCTGGTCGTCGGGCTGGGGCTACTGGTGGCCTTCTTCGTCGTTGATGAGCTCGGTGAGGGCGTCGCGCTCGGTGACGTGCTTGTTGATGTGCTCGCTGACGTGCTCGGCGCAGCGGAGGTGCTCGTCGACTTGCTCGGCGTCGGGCTTGCACTCGCGGACGCGGCGGCGCTGCGCGCTGCCACCACCTGATCCGTGTCCGACGCGATGAGCACCGAGTTCTTGGGAACCGACGAGCAGGATGAGGACGCGTCGACGATCGGCTGGGTCACAGAGTTCGTGGCTAGGGCCTCGCCGGACATGGTGGCCGTCAAGAAGGCGAACCCGGTGAGAGCCCCGATCACGACAGGCTTTGCGAGCTGCGCTCTCACCCGAGAACCTCACTTCAGCGCTTCTTCTGGCCAGAACGTGTTTGGCCATCACATTATGCACTGCCAACCTGACGGCAACTAGCTACCCGAAATAGCAGCATAAAGTTAACGGCACCTTTACCTGGCTACGCCTGCCGGCGCATGACCACACGCACCTGCGCTGCCAGCTAACTCTTCCCCTACCATGCCGTAGTTATGCAGCCTGCGGACGTTCTCTCCAGGTCGTCGCGGCCGCAGAACTCACGCGGAAGCAGAGTCGCGATTTTGGGGAACGGGCTCGGGTGGCGGGCGATCGGGTGAGCCGGGTGCTCCTGCCCCGGGGTGGGGCATTTTGACGTGATCGACCCGCTGTCGGCGGCGTGGCCGGCCCTGCAGGCCCGAGTTTCGCACCGCTGCCAACGGGCTCGCAGACGACTCGTAGCCCGTGTCGTGTATGCTCGCTTGGCGCGCTGATGCCCCGGTGGCCAGGTCCAGCCGGGGCAAGCAGGCCGGCCCCCTTAGCTCAGTCGGCAGAGCGTCTCCATGGTAAGGAGAAGGTCTACGGTTCGATTCCGTAAGGGGGCTCCGCTCACAAGCCGGGAAGACCAGG
>JASIBJ010000722.1 GCA_030045215.1 Streptosporangiaceae bacterium
ACTGACCACCCTGCTGAGCGCGATGGCGGCCGGGGACCAGTTCCTATTCGACGTCTCCACCAAGGTCTTGCTCGCGGGTCTCACGGACACCGGCGACATCCGCTTCCGGCAGGCCATACTCGCCGACTGCATCGCCCAGCCCGAGATCGTCCGTGAAATGTACCGCGTCGTTTGCGAGGCGCTGCACGACAAGCGCAAGGTGTGGGGTTTCTTCTCCTCGCAGCAACCGACCTCGATACTCTCCGCGGCGGTCGGCCAGCTCGATGTACTGATCGTCAGGCTCAGGGAGCTCCGCCAGATCGCCGACGAGCACGCGGCGAAGTTCGCCTCCGACGGGCTGACCACGCTCCTGCGCGGCTTGCAGCGCGAGCTGGACGACGAGTACTTCGAGACGCTCAGCCACCATCTCAGGCAACTGCGCTTCCGCAACGGCGAGCTCCTTAGCGCGCAGCTGGACCGGGACAACAGCGGGATCAACTACGTCCTGCGGTCCGGAGGTTCCCGCCGGGGGTGGAAGGAGCGCGTCGGGATCGAGCCGCGCTCTGTCTACTCCTTCTCCATTCACCCGCGGGACGAGGCTGGGGCCCACGCGCTGCAGGACATCGCCAACCGCGGCATCAACCTGGTCGCCAACGCGGCTGCCCAGTCGGCCGACCACGTGACCAGCTACTTCACCATGCTCCGGGCCGAACTCGGCTTTTACGTCGGCTGCCTGAACCTGCATGACCAGCTGACCGCGAGGGACCAGCCGACCGCGTTCCCGTACGCGGCACCCTGGGCCAGTGAGCTGGAGTTCTCGTGCACGGACCTGCGCGACGCCAGTCTCGCCCTCCGGGCGGAACGCGTGGTCGGCAACGACGTCGACGCCGACGGCAAGAGGCTGGTTATCATCACCGGCGCGAACTCCGGCGGGAAGTCGACGTTCCTGCGCAGCGCCGGCCTGGCCCAGCTCATGATGCAGAGCGGCATGTTCGTCACCGCAAGGGCGCTGCGCGCCAGCGTCTGCCGACAGGTCTTCACCCACTTCATCCGGGAGGAAGATCCAGAGATGATCAGCGGGCGCCTGGATGAAGAGCTCAAGCGAATGAGCGCGATCGCTGATCATGCCGGCCCGCAGTGCCTCGTGCTGTTCAACGAGTCATTCGCGGCGACGAACGAGCGCGAAGGATCGGAGATCGGCCGCCAGGTCGTCAGCGCACTGCTCGAGGCCGATATCAGGGTTTACTTCGTCACCCACCAGTTCGACTTCGCCGACAGCTTCCACCGCCGCCGCCCCGACTCTGCCCTGTTCCTGCGGGCACCCCGGCAAGACGACGGACAGCGGACGTTCAAGCTCATCGTGGCCGAGCCACTGCCGACCAGCTACGGACGCGACATCTACGATCGCATCGGTGGCTGGCTGGGCGAGCAAACGGCCTGGGCAGCGCAGCCGGCTGCCGGAGCGCCGTCGTCGGGCTGAGGGACATGACGTGTCAGCATCGGCACCCCGTCCAGTCCGTCAGCCGGAACGATTCGGTCGTTTATCGCTAGGTCAGCGCGGAAGCTGCTGTGTCGGGCAGGTCAGTTATGGCCCGCACCGTGGTCACCTCCTTGAGCGTGATCAGCGTCGGACCGACTAGCTGCTCGACCGACGGCAGGAACGCGCGCACCCTGTCGGCCTCGTCGATGACCTCGATCAGGACGGGTTCACGACCAGTCAGGCCAGCCAGCCCCGGTCGCTGGAAGTTCGCCGAAGCACCGAATCCCTGCAGGGCGCGGACTGCGGTGGCGCCGCGCAGGCCGGTGCAGCGGGCCCGGTCAATGATCTCGTGGTAGAGCGGACGGCCCGCGTACGTGTCACCGGCGCGCACGAAGATGCACAGCTGTAGCTCGGACTGCCGTACCCAGGGCTTCGGGGGCAGGCCCGGCCTGGTCTTCACTGGCCGCTCAGCAGCAGCACCGGTACCGAACAACTCTGGACAGCACAATCGGCCACCTGACCGAGCCGGGACTTGCGGCGCCGCCCGTCGCCGTGCCGGCCCAGCACCAGCACGTCGAAGCCGTGCTCGGCCGCATACCGGGTCACGACCTGAGCGGGGGTGTCGCGATCGGCGTAGACGATCTGGGCGCTCATCCTGACCGCGTTGCCTGTCGGCAGGTCGCGGCGCAATTCGCCGAATACGGTCTCCGCGAGCTGCGTCAGGTTCCTGCTCTGGCCATCCTCATCGGCGTCGCCGTCAGCTCGCGGCACCCGCCGGATGACCGACAACGCCACCACGTGCCCCCCGTCGCGGGCTACGATCGCCGCCGCCGCCCTGATCGCGTCGGCCCCGTCCGGCGACCCGTCGAAGCCCGCGAGGACGCGCCGGAACGGCCCGACCGATTTCACGCGAGCCACCCGCCGGTAACGCATGTCGCCCGACTCACCCGCGGCCTCCAGACTCCCGGCTAACGGACTGCGCAAAGGCCAGCAGCGATATTTTTCGCGGTTACGGCGAGCCTCATCGCCTGTGGTCATTGTCACGGTGCGATCGCCGCGTCACAAGGGCCTCCCGCCACTACCGTTTGACGAACGGGCCAGGGTCGGGCTTGACCCGCCTTCGCTGTCATTGCCACACTGCTCCGTGGCGATGGGGCTCGCCTGCAAGCGCGGCGTCCGCCGCTGACAGTCCCTGCACCAGCCAACTGGTGGTCAGGGTGATGCACATGTCCAGGGTGAGCGAAGACGAGGTCCTGCTTCTGTGGCGAGCACTACGTGGGTTCCGGTCGGGCCGACGGCCAGCCTGCACTGCCCGCGGCAGCCCGCCGAGCAGCCCGTGCCCGCTGCATGACCGCTGCTCGCGATGGCGGGGTCAGCCCGACGACTGGCTGGCCAGCCTGGAGGAAACGTCCGATCAGACCGAGCGCAGGCGCTCCGAGTGGCCGTGCAGCAGGCTGCTGGAACTGCTGTCACCCGACCTGACCAGGATCGGCCCGTGACGACGAGCGGGCGGGTCGGCTAGCATGCCGGCCGCGACTCCGGTGCCCCACGGGCCCTCGGTCCTGACCCTGTACGGCGCCGAGGACCTCCTGACCGCGCCGGGCTGCCCAGTGTGCCGGTATGCCGGGGAGGCCGGCGACCGCTACTTCGGCTGGTTCGCGCTGGAAGGTCACGCACAACCGCAAATGATCGCGACCCTGGGCGGATCACTGGGCATGTGTGCGGCGCACAGCCGGAGACTCATGGGGCAGCCGGGCGCGGCGGTCCGGCTTACCGCCGTCTACCGGTACGTGATCGTGGCGGCACGGGACCGCCTGGCGAACGGCACCGCTGTGGTCGCGGCCTGCCCGGCGTGCGAGCATGACCACGCATCTTCCGGGCGCGCGCTCGAGACGCTGCTTGACGGCCTGGACGACGGCTCGGCCACGGAGCGCTGCCGTGATCTCGGCGGCCTGTGCATCCCGCATCTCGCGGTTGCCACCGGACGCGCCCGGCGCCGCGTCGTTGCCTGGCTGGGCGAGACGATGCGGGAATCCCTGATCGCGGCCGACATCGGCTGGCTAGCCGGCGCCGATCACGATTCGGCAACCAGGGCCGTGCTGCGGGAGTTGATTCCTGCCGCCGGCGCGCCAGTGCCCGGTGTCTGCTCCGCTTGCCTCGCGGCCGCGCGCGCGGAGCGCGACTGCCTGGCCCGGCTCTCGGCCCGAGTCGGCGCCGGCCCGGTAAATGATGCGCAGACCGGGCCGCCGATGTGCGCTGGCCACCTCGCCGATGCGGCCGCCTCGGCCGCGAAGGCCGGGGGCCTGGCGGCCCTGCTGGTGGAGCAAGCTGCGGCCATCATCGCGCGAACCGGGACGGCGACCGGCCGGCCGCGTCGGCGGCTCGCCGTCCGTCTTCACGGCGGCCCTCCAAACTGCCCTGTATGCCTGGTACGCGGCGAAGCCGGGCACCGAGCGCTCGCCGCAATGGCCAGGACTCTTCAGGAGTCCCCGCTGGACACCTACCGGAGGCAGCCGCTCTGCGCCCGGCATCACCTGGCCCTGCTAGCGGTCGGCAAGCAGGTCGGCGTGGTCGCCGCTCGCGCGGCTGCCGAGGCCGCCGACGCGCTCGCCCGCGAGCTAACCGAGGAATTCGAGCGCACCACGTGGGCTGGCGGCCGGGGCGCCCGAGCGCCGGAACCCGCTGCCTGGCGCCGGGCGGCGGCCTTCCTCGACGGAGCCGTCTTCGGCGGCCCGCCACGCTCGTAGGCGCCGCCTTACTCACGACTGCGGGCTGGGTGCCCGCGCACCAGCGGCGCATGAACGGCGACCGGCCGCCCGGCGGCCTGCGTGGGATCCCTGGCCTTCCAGCAGCCTCAGCACCGTCCGTGACGGCTGTCGCATCAGCCTCGTGCCTTCGGGCAGGGACCGTTGGCGGCGCTGCCGCGTCCTACGGCGGGCCCCTCCGCCCATGCCTCCAGGCTAAGAGGGCGGGGCATACCCGGGGTGATCAGAACTTGGACCAGTGACGGCTCTGGCCCCAGCAGCTGTGCGAGCCATCGCGCTGGCCGGCAGCCTCTGCTGGGAGTCTCTGGCGCCAGGCGACACCCACGCATTCTGCCGGCAGCCGGCGGTCTCCGCAGATCTGCACTTGTTCGGTATCTGCGCCCGGCTACTGACCGATATCTGACGTGGCCCCGCCTCGCCGAGCAGCGTGGGCACCCGGTTTAGTGGAGGCCGGTCACCAGCGCGAGGACGGCGATGAGCGAAATCAGCATGTAGGCCAGGTACGCGTCGAGCCGGCCCGACTGCAACCGCTGCGCTTGGCGCACCGCCAGCGCAAAAGGCCGCCGGAACGGACGGTAGAAGTACTCCTCCGTGACCTCGATGACGTCAGAGGTGTACTCGACATGCGCCACCGCCGCAGCGGCGTCGACGTCACGGGCCTCATCGCTGGCGCCGAGCCTTGTCACCCCGACCTGGGTATGCAGGATCGCCGCGAGGACCCGCCGAGCCGGATTCGCGAAGGCGAAGGCGGTGTAGCTGGCACGTCCCGAGACGCCCGCAGTGGCTGACCGCCAGGCCGGGACGCGGCGGACGCGCAGCAGGCGGGCCCCAGATGCGAGCCATGCCAGGACGGCGACCAGCGCGAACAGCGCGGGCATAACGACCCACAGCCACGATGGCGACAGGATCGAGAAGCCGGCGAAGACCGGCTGCAGCACCCACGGCGACTTCAGCGCCGCTGTCACTGCGGCGGACGGCAGCACCGGGACGAGCCCGGCACCGATCACCCTGATCTCGAGTGGCGCCAGCGCGGCCAGGGCCAGGCACGCGGCGGCGAGCCCGACGATGCCAGCGCGGCCGGCCAGTCCGGGATCACCGTCACCGCTGGTTGCCTCGCCTCGAGGCTTGCCGAGGACGACCAGGCCGACCAGCCGCACGAACGTCACGCCCGCGAAGCCTGCGGTCAGCGCCACCGCCGCGCCGGTTACTGCCAGCACCAGCCGGTCAGCCAGACCCGGCAGCCGGAACTGCTGCATGAGGGCCTCGAGCAGGAACCACTCGGAGACGAAGCCTGCCGTGGGCGGCAGCCCGGCCAGTGTCAGGCTGCCGATCGCCAGCCCGGTGCCGCTCCAGGGCGTCCGCCGGACCGACCCGCGCAGGTCGTCCAGGTCATCCCGTCCGGCCGCGGCCTCGATCCCGGGGCTGGAGACAAACAGCAGCGATTTCGCGGCGGTGTGGGCGACAACCTGGAGGGTCGCGGCGAGCAGGCCAGCTGCCGTCAGCGCGCGGCTGCCGGCCGCGGCGCCGACCAGGGCGACGCCGAATCCGGCCAGGATCAGGCCGGTGTTCTCCACGCTGGAGTACGCGATGACGCGCTGCAGGCTACCCTGCACCGCGGCGTGGGCGATGCCGAGGACCGCCGTGATGCTGGCGAGCAGCAGCAGCACGTCCGTGACCGCGGCCGGTGGCGAGCCAAGCACGGCCAGGGTGCGCCACAGCCCGTAGAAGCCGACATTCACCGCGACTCCGGCCATGACCGCGCGGGCCGGGCCGGGTGCGGCAGCGTAGCCGCGCGGCAGCCAGACCTGGAACGGCACCAGCCCGACCTTGACCGCAAAGCCGGCCAGCAACAGCACGCACGCGGTGGATCGCATCGGTCCGGCGGGCACGTGCGCCAGCCCGGTCAGGGTCAAGGAATGTGACCGGGTCACCAGCAACAACAGGCCCGCGAGAAGGCAGGCACCGCTGATACGGCCGAACGCGAGCGTGGCCAGCGCGGCCGCGGGGCGGCCGGGCGCGGCGCGGCGGTAGCCCGTCAGGACCCAGAAGGCCAGCGTCAGCGACTCCCAGGCGAACAGGAGCGTGAAGGCGTCTCTGGCCGTGAGCACGACCGCGACCGAGCCGAGGGCGAGCGCGTACCCGGCGCCCAGGCCGCGGCGGTCCGGTCCGTCGGGGCCAGCCGACCACGACGCGAACGCGAGCGACACGGCCGTCGCCGCGGTGAAGGCGATCACGAGGAACAGGCCGGAGAGCCGGTCCGCGGCGAGTCCCGGGATCACGGCGAAGCTCGTACGCGCTCCGATCGCGACGGTCCCGAGCAGCCCGCCGGACCCTGGCGTCACCGCCCGGCCCGCCACACCGGCCGCGCCCGCAACCGCCAGGCAGACCGAGCCAGCCGCGCCGGCCAGGTACGGTGCAGCCCGCCACGCCCGTGTCCGCGGCCCGGCGGCTAGGTCGGCTCCGGCGGCGAGGGCGAGCAGGATCAGGCCGACGGTCAGCGCGGCTCCAAACCCCGTCATCGCGGGTCACCACCCGCAACGGACGTCGGCCGTCCAGCGCTTGCCGGGATCCGACCCACCGCCATCAGCAGCGCCGAGAGAATGGCGAACGGGCTAGGCGGCGACCCCGGCAACCACACATCGACCGGCACGATGTCGCCGACGCCGCCGCTGACGGCATAGGACGGGCTGACGATGCCGCCGCCCACCGCGTCCGTCCCGACCGCGACGACCACCTTCGG
>JASIBJ010000723.1 GCA_030045215.1 Streptosporangiaceae bacterium
TCCGGCCGCGACCGGCAAGCATCACGCCAGCAAGGCGGACCCGCCGACAGCGGATCTGGCCGGCCCGCTGCGTACGTCCTGCCGCTCGGTCGCGCACATCGGCGACTCCACGTCCGAGGGCATGGTCTCGCCCGACTACCTGCCGAACCCGGCCACGCGGCTGGCCGCCCGTTACGAGGGCGTGGGCGTGCAGACCGTCTACACCAACATCACCGGCGCCCGGTCGGTGGTCGAGGTGCTGCCCGGCACGACCAACGGGTATCAGGCCGCCCAGGGGCTGATCGGGCAGGGCTTCCGCGGCTGCTGGGTCCTCGCCCTGGGCACCAACGACACCGCCGATGTCGCGGCCGGGTCCAACGTCGGGCTGATGGCCAGGATCCAGCGGATGATGGCCGTCACCCGCGGCGAGCCGGTGATGTGGGTCAACGTCATCTCGCTGCTCACATCCGGCCCGTACTCGGAGGCGAACATGCAGCTCTGGAACCGGGCGCTGATGCAAGCCTGCGCCAGGTACCCGAATATGCGGGTGTTCGACTGGGCCGAGCTGGCCCAGCGGACCTGGTTCATCTCGGACGGCATCCACTACACCTCGGCCGGGTACGAGCAGCGGGCCCTCGACATCGCCGACGGCCTGGCCAGGGCTTTCCCGCTGCACGGCACGAGCTCAGGCTGCCTGGTTCAGTAGATGACGGGCACCGGCCGGCGAGTGAAGCCGGCGTTCCTGCTGGGCGTCCTGACCACCATCGCCGCGCTGGCCGTGCTTGCGGGCGTGGTCGTGAGCGCCATGATGGCGCCCCTGGTGGCGGTCGCGGGCATCGCCACTCGCGACGCTACGCAGACGTTCGACTCGCTGCCGGTGCCTGGGCTCAGCGAGCTTCCTTCGCGGTCGGAGATCCTCGACGCCAACGGCAATCTGATCGCCTATTACTACCCGAACTACATCTACCGGGTCCCGGTGTCATACCAGCAGATCTCGCCGGCGATGCGCGATGCCATCGTGGCCATCGAGGACTCACGGTTCTACCATCAAGGGGCCCTCGACATCCACGGCACCTTGCGCGCCATCGCGGTCGACCTGGTCGGGGGTGCGGTGCAGGGCGCCTCCACGCTCGCTCAGCAGTACGTCAAGAACGCGCTGCTGCTCACCGCGACCACCAACGGGCAGCGGCAGGCCGCGGTCGCCGACGACGCGGCGCGGAAGATCATCGAACTGCGGATCGCCGCCAGCGTCGAGCATGAGCTGACCCAGAATCAGTTGCTGGCCGCCTACCTGAACGTGGCGTATTTCGAAAACGAGGCCTACGGCGTCGAAGTCGCCGCGCAGCGCTATTTCTCGACTACCGCCGCGCAGCTCACGCTCCCGCAGGCGGCGATGCTGGCCGGCCTGGTGCAGAATCCCGCCTACTACGACCCGCTGGCCAATCCCGCGGCCGCGCTGGCCAGGCGGAACATCGTCCTCACCCGGATGGCTCAGCTGCATTACGTTACCCGGGCGGCCGCTGCCGCGGCCGGGAGGACGCCGCTGGGCCTGCGCTTGTCGACGGTCTCGATGCAGCAGGGCTGCTACAGCGCGTCAGCCAGGCCGGCGGCCTGGTTCTGCGACTACGTGCTCGCCGAGATGCGCACGAACCCCGCCTACCGCCAGGCCTGGCAGGAGCTGAACTCGGTCGGCGGGCTGCGCATCTACACCACGATGGACGAGCAAGATCAGCACGCGGCCCAGAACGCGGTGGACTTCATGGTGCCGTCGCCTCCGTCAGCCTTCAATCCCGGTCAGAATGCCGCCGCCGAAGTGCTGATCCAGCCGGGCACGGGCTGGATCCGCGCGATCGCGGTCGACCGGCCATACGGGACCAGCGTCGTCCAGAACCAGGACAGCATCGACTTCGCCGTGGACGCGGCGCAAAACGGCGGGCTCGGCGTCCAGACCGGATCCTCATCGAAGCTCTTCACGCTCATCACCGCGCTCAAGGAGGACATCCCGTTCGGCTTCAGCCTGAACATCGTCTCGCCGAGCGTCGTGGGCCCGTACTACAACTGCCGCGGGCAGAACACCGGGATGTTCCCCGTCTCCAACGCCGAGGGACCTGGCAAGGGGACCTACACCCTCTACACCGCCACGACCCAGTCGATTAACGTGTTCTTCGCCAAGCTCGAGCAGCGCGTCGGCCTGTGCAACGTCGTCAGGACCGCGGTGAGCATGGGCGTCCACCGGGCCACCGGCCAGTCGCTGCTCGACGCGGTCGGCACGCCGGGCACACCCGGCTACCAGCCGCCCGCCGACGACGTGCCGTCGTTCACCCTCGGGGTGGTAAACGTCTCGCCGCTGGCGATGGCTGCCGCCTACGCCACGGTCGCATCCGGCGGCATCTACTGCACGCCGCTGGCGATCAGGCAGATCGTCGGCGTTAACGGCAAGCCGCTGCCGGTTGCGTCTCCCGGTTGTCACCGCGTGATCTCGGCCCTGGTCGCCGATGCCGCGACCTACATCCTGCGCGGGGTGCTGACCAGCGGAACGGCCAAGGGCGACGGCGTCACACGTAACGGCGTGTACATCCCGCAGGCCGGCAAGACGGGCACCGCCAACAGCTTCGACTTCGCGGCTTTCGGTGGCTATACGCCGCTGCTGGCCGGCTATGTGTCGATGTTCAACCCGACCGATCCGGTGGCCCACCCCATGACCGGCTCGTCGTCTTGCTACCGGTCGTCGGGCGGGGCAATGGACTGCCCCGGCTCGGTGTACGGAGCGAACGCTGGTCAGATCTGGCAGATGACGTTCGAGAGCGCAGACCTCGGCAGCGGGATCGCGGACTTCACCCCGCCGCCAGCAAGCAGCGGGCTGTTCAGGGAAGGCCCGGGAACGCAGACCGCAAAATCGGGTAAACACTGACATCAGCTTCGGGCCGGAATAGCTCGGGCACGGTCGCGGTTGGCGCGGATGGCAGCGGGTAGCCTCCGACCGGATAGCGCCGGGTAACCGTAACTCTCCGGACGGTCGTGATTGTTGTGACTTACGCGACAGAGGGTGCGGTTATCCGCTATAGGCCCTACTGTGGGTGGTAAAGACTTCTGGCCGTGGCGGCGGGAAAGTCGCCCATAACCCCGGTAGGATGCCGGAACTGACCGACGCCGCGAGGAGGAGCCCACCGAGATGGAGAGGCTAGCCGCGGAAGCGGCTGATGCACTGGCGGGAGCGCCGGCCGAGGAGGTCATCGCCTGGGCGGCTAAGACGTTCGGATCCCGGATCTGCATCACCTCCTCGATGAGCGACGCCGTGCTCGTGAACCTGGTATCGAAGCAACTGCCCGGCATCGACGTGCTCTTCCTCGATACCGGCTATCACTTCCCCGAGACCATCGGCACGCGGGACGCGGTCTCGGCCATCTACCCGGTCAACGTCATCAACGTCACTCCGCCCACCACTGTGGCCGAGCAGGACGCCGAACTGGGCCCGCGGCTGTACGGCCGGAACCCCGACCTGTGCTGCTACCTGCGCAAGGTAGTGCCGCTCGAGCAGGCCCTCGCGCCGTACGACGCCTGGTTCACCGGTGTCCGCCGGGAGGAGACCGAGGCCCGCAGCGACACGAAGGTCGTCTCCTGGGACGCGCGCCGGGAGATGGTCAAGGTCAACCCGATCGTCGAGTGGACCCAGAAGCAGGTCGACGAGTACATCGCGGCCGAAGGCGTGCTGGTGAACCCGCTCATTTACGACGGCTACCCGTCAATCGGCTGCCGGACCTGCACCTCCAGGGTCGCCGACGGCGCCGACCCGAGAAGCGGACGATGGGCCGGGACTGCCAAGACCGAGTGCGGTATCCACATCTGAACACGCACGACGTCTTCAACCAGGTCCCGCCGCTCGCCGGCCACGACGTGGCCGCCGATCCAGCGTTGCTCGCGGGCCTGCGACGCGAGGGCGGGGCATGGGCCGAGCCCGAGCTGCATGAACTGGGGCTGCTGGCCGGGACGGCTCAGACGCAGGATCTGGCCAGGCTCGCGAACGTCAACAAGCCGGTGCTGCGGACCCATGATGCCCGCGGCTACCGGATCGACGAGGTCGAATTCCATCCGGCCTGGCACCAGCTCATGTCGACCGCGGTCGGTCACGGCCTGCACGCCACGCCCTGGGCTAGCGCCCGGCCGGGAGCGCACGTCGCCAGGGCTGCCAAGTTCATCGTCTGGACTCAGGCCGAGGCCGGCCATGGTTGCCCGATCTCGATGACGTACGCCAGCATTCCGGCGCTCCGGCACTCGCCGGACCTGGCGGCGAGGTACGAGCCGCTGCTGTCCTCGGCCGTTTACGATCCCGGCCTGCGGGTACCCGACAGCAAGGCCGGCCTGCTGGCAGGCATGGCGATGACGGAGAAGCAGGGCGGCTCCGACGTGCGCGCGAACACCACCAGGGCCGAGCCCGCGGGTGACGGCGGCTACCTGCTGACCGGGCACAAATGGTTCTGCTCGGCGCCCATGTGCGACCTGTTCCTGGTCCTGGCCCAGGCTCGCGAGGGCCTGACCTGCTTCCTGCTGCCGCGAGTACGGCCCGACGGCAGCCGGAACGCGATGCACATCCAGCGACTGAAGGACAAGCTGGGCAACACCTCCAACGCCTCCTCGGAGGTCGAGTACGCGCGGGCACTCGCCTGGATGGTCGGCGAGCCCGGCCGCGGCGTCGCGACGATCCTGGACATGGTCAGCGCCACCCGGCTGGACTGCGTGCTGGGCAGCGCGGCCGGCATCAGGCAGGCGTGCGTGCTCGCCGGACATCACGCCAGGCACCGCAGCGCCTTCGGCGCACTGCTGATCGACCAGCCCGCGATGACGGCGGTGCTGGCCGACCTGACCCTGGAGTCGGAGGCCGCGACCACCCTGGCCCTGCGGCTGGCCGGAGCGGCCGACCGGGCCGATCGCGGCGACGCCGCCGAGGCTGCGCTGCTCCGGTTGGCGCTGCCTGCCGCCAAATACTGGGTCTGCAAGCGAGCCCCCGCCATCACCGCCGAGGCGCTGGAGTGCCTGGGGGGCAACGGCTACGTCGAGGAATCGGTGCTGCCGCGGCTGCTGCGGGACTCACCCCTCAACTCGATCTGGGAGGGGTCGGGCAACGTGACCGCCCTGGACGTACTCAGGGCGCTGGTCAGGACGCCGGACTCCGCCGACGCGCTCCTGGCGGAGGTCGACCTGGCGGCCGACGAGCCGCGGGTCGCCGCGGCCGCGAGCAGGCTGCGGGCCGAGCTGAAGCTGGCCGCCAGCGCCGGTCTGGGAGCACAGCGCGATGCCAGGCGGCTGGCAGGCGTGATCGCGGTCACGCTCCAGGCGGCCCTGCTGGCCAGGTTCGCCCCGGCCGCCGTCGCGACGGCCTACTGCGTGTCCCGGCTGGAGAATCAGGAGGCCGGCGGCCCCGGCGCGCCGTTCGGCAGCCTGCCAGGGGGGCTGGACCTGGCGGCTATCGTGGATCGATCTGCCGTCACCGCCGGGTAAGGTCAGCGGATGCAAGTCTGGCCTGGCACCGCTTATCCGCTCGGGGCGACCTGGGATGGGTCTGGCACGAATTTCGCCCTGTTCTCAGAGGCGGCCGAGCGAGTTGAGCTGTGCCTGTTCGACGACGCAGGCACCGAGTCGCGGATCGCGCTGACCGAAGTCGACGGCTTTGTCTGGCATTGCTACCTGCCCGCCGTGGGACCGGGCCAGCGTTACGGCTACCGCGTTACCGGCCCTTATGAGCCGCGCAAGGGCCACCGTTGCAATCCGGCCAAGCTCCTGCTCGACCCCTATGGCAAGGCCGTCGACGGCCCCCTGCGGTGGGACCCGGCGTTGTTCGGCTATCAGCAGGGTGCCCTCGAGGTCGTCAGCGACGCCGACAGCGCGCCGTACATGCCGCGCAGCGTCGTCATCAACCCCTACTTCGACTGGGCCGGGGATCGCGCGCCGCGCACCGCCTACCACCAGACCGTCATCTACGAGGCGCACGTGCGCGGGCTCACCATGCGCCATCCCGATGTGCCGCCGGAGCTCCGCGGCAGCTATTCGGGGCTGGCGACGCCCCCGGTCATCGACCACCTGACCCGCCTCGGGGTGACCGCGCTGGAGCTTATGCCGGTCCACCAGTCAGTACCCGAGCAGCAGCTCGTGGAGCGGGGCCTGACTAACTACTGGGGATACAACACGATCGGCTTCCTCGCGCCGCACAACGGCTACTCGCAGTCGGCCGAGCCGCACGGACAGGTGGCCGAGTTCAAGTCCATGGTCAAGAGCCTGCACGGCGCGGGCATCGAGGTGATCCTGGACGTCGTCTACAACCACACCGCGGAGGGCGGTGCCCTCGGCCCGACCCTGTCGTTCCGCGGCATCGACAACGCTGCGTACTACCGCCTGGACGACTCCGACCCTTCTGTGTACCTCGACTACACCGGCTGCGGCAACAGCCTCAACGTGCGGCACCCGCACGCGCTGCAGCTCATCATGGACTCGCTGCGGTACTGGGTGCTGGAGATGCACGTCGACGGCTTCCGGTTTGACCTGGCCGCGGCGCTGGCGCGCGAGCTGCACGAGGTCGACCGCCTGTCCACCTTCTTCGAGCTCGTGCAGCAGGACCCGGTGGTGTCGCAGGTCAAGCTCATCGCCGAGCCCTGGGACGTCGGGGCCGGCGGATACCAGGTCGGCAAGTTCCCGCCGCTGTGGAGCGAGTGGAACGGCAAGTACCGGGACACCGTGCGCGACTACTGGCGCGGGCAGCCGGCCACGCTGCCGGAGTTTGCCTCCCGGCTGACCGGGTCCAGCGACCTGTATGAGACCAGCGCCCGCCGCCCGGTCGCCTCCGTGAACTTCGTTACCTGCCATGACGGCTTCACCCTGGCCGACCTGGTGAGCTACAACACCAAGCACAACGAGGCCAACGGTGACAACAACACCGACGGCACCGACGACAACCGGTCCTGGAACTGCGGCACCGAGGGCCCGACCTCCGACCCGGCGATCCGCAAGCTGCGTGCGCGGCAGGTCCGCAACTTCCTGGTCACCCTGTTCTGCTCGCAGGGTGTGCCGATGATGCTGGCCGGCGATGAGCTCGGCCGTACCCAGCGCGGCAACAACAACGCCTACTGTCAGGACAACGAGATTTCCTGGGTGGACTGGGAAGCCGCAGAGCCGGCCGGCCTGCTCGAGCTGACCCGAGCCCTCAGCGCGCTGCGCCGTGACCACCCGGTGTTCCGCCGGCGCCGGTTCTTCAGCGGCCAGCCTTCCGGCCCGGACGGAAGCGCGCTGCGTGACATCATCTGGCTCACCCCGGCGGGCACCGAGATGACGCTTGCGGACTGGGGCTCGGCGTTCGCCAGGTCGCTTGGCGTCTTTCTCAACGGCGATGCCATCACCGAGCCAGGCCCACGCGGCGAGGCAATCACAGACGCGCACTTCCTGCTCCTGTTCAATGCGCACAGCGAACCAGTCCCGTTCGCACTGCCCGGGCCCGACCTGGCGCCCGGCTGGGAAGTCGTCGTCGACACGGCCGATGCGGCGGACCCCGGCACCGCTGACCCCGGTCGCGCTGGCCACCAGGATCCGGGCGGCACGCTGCTCGTACAGGATCGGGCGATCGTGGTGCTGAAGGCGGTTGCCGGCACATAAGGCTGGCAAGGAACGGCTAACCGGGCTCGGCTGGTGGGGGTGGCCCGAGGCCGTGCAGCGCGCCTGGGAGCCACGCTCCGGCCGCTAGCCGTCTTATCTTGCCTCAGTGGTGGTTGGTCGCCAGCGTGGAGGCGATCAGCACCAGCGCGAACGTGGTCAGTCCGACCACGCCATGGATGGACACGATCCTGGCCGGGAACTGCTGCTCCGCTCCCCTGGCGTGCCGGCCGCCGCGGCCGACCAGCCACCGGGTCAGCATCACGAAGCCGAGCATGACCGACACGCTCAGCACGCCAAAGCCGATCCACGCGTAGCTCACGTGCATGGTGACGAGGAACGCGATCCACAGCACGAGCCCGACCGAGGCGAGCACCGGATGAGCGAAGACGAGAACGGCGGGAAAAACCGTGATCCGGGTCGCCTGCTGCCGCAGCCCGCCCTCTGACATCCACACAAACAGCAGGTAGAGGCCAAAGCAGGTGGTACCCGCCCAGATGACCGTGGCTGCGAACTCCAGCTCCGACACCGCGTCCCCTCGTGCCATCCCACGCGCATCGTGCAATCTCACGGCCGCACGTCATATCTGGCACCATTTAACGCCTGCCGGCTGCCGGCCGCGCGCGATCTGATTGACTGCTCGCCGTGCGCCAGATCTTTCCGGTGACCGGCCAGGAGCTGGAAGTCGTGCCGTCGGCCCGCGGCGGGCCGCTGCCGCACGCGATCCGCCAGCTTGCTGCTCTGTACGGGAACGAGGCGCGTCCCGCGACGGCCGGCCGTCCCCGGCTGCGGGCCAACATGATCTCAAGCGTCGACGGGGCGTCGGCGCTGTCCGGACGCTCGGGCGGCCTCGGGGGGTCGGCCGACCGGATGGTCTTCACGGTGCTCAGGAGCCTGGCCGACGTCATCCTGGTCGGCGCGGGAACCGCGCGGGCTGAGCACTACGGGCCGGTCGCGCCGGACGGAGTGTGGGCCGGGCTGCGCCTCGGCAAGACGCCCACGCCCGCGATCGCCCTCGTCAGCAACAGCCTCCACCTGGACGGGTGCTCGCGGCTGCTGACTGACGCGCCGTCCACCGCGCAGACCATCGTCCTCACCACCGCCTCCGCTCCCGCGCGCCAGGTCGCGGTGCTGCGCGATCATGCGCGCGTCATCGTGGCCGGCCAGCATCGGGTCGACACCGGCGCCGCGGTTGCCGAGCTCGCCCGGATGGGCCACCGGCAAATCCTGGTCGAGGGCGGGCCGTCTTTGCTGCGCGAGCTGGCCGGGGCCGGCCTGCTCGACGAAATCTGCCTGACGACAAGCCCGGTGCTGGCCGGCGGCGATGCCGGGCGCATCCTGGCCGCTACGAAGGACTCCTCACCCGCGCTGCCGGCCGGCCTCAGCCTCGTGCACGTGCTGGCCGATGGCGCCTTCCTGCTCGCTCGTTATGTCCGCTCGGCCGCATGAGGCCAGCAGTCAGAAAGGATCATTACCATGCCCCTGCACGCCAAGGTCGACGAGACTCACGGCCCCGCGGAACTTTCCGTCAACCCGCTGTACTGCATGGATCTGCCCACAGTGCCTGAACACCAGCTGCCTGGGCAGCCGATGCAGCCCGACGCCGCCCTGGCCATGATCAGGGACGAGCTGATCCTGGACGGCAACGCCCGGCTCAACCTCGCGACGTTCGTCACTACGTGGATGGAGCCGCAGGCTGAAGAGCTGATGCGGCACTGCTTCAGCAAGAACATGATCGACAAGGACGAGTACCCGCAGACCGCCGAGCTCGAGCACCGGTGCGTGAACATCCTCGCGCACCTGTGGCACGCGCCGTCCGCCGGCAGCGAGCACTCCACCGGTTCGGCCACGGGCTGCTCGACCACCGGGTCGAGCGAAGCGTGCATGCTCGGCGGCCTGGCGCTGCTGTGGCGCTGGCGGGCGCGCCGTGAGGCGGCCGGGCAGGGCGGGCAGGCCGGCCCGGAGAAGCCGAACCTGGTGATGGGCGCCAACGTCCAGGTCTGCTGGGAGAAGTTCTGCCGGTACTG
>JASIBJ010000724.1 GCA_030045215.1 Streptosporangiaceae bacterium
TCATCGACGGCCAGCCGGACGCCGACCTGACGACGGTCGACATCCGGCGGTTCGCCCCTTTCAACGGCAACAGCCAGTGGCTGAGGGACCGGGTCAGCGAGGTACTCGGGTTGCACTACGCGATCGGGTGGCCGAACCGCGAGCTGGAGACCGCGCGCCCGTTCCGGCGGTCGCCGGTCTATCAGCAGCTGGCCGAAGCGAACGCGTGCTTTGGCAGCAAGATGGGCTGGGAGCGGGCGAACTTCTTCGCTCCGGCCGGCCACGAGCCGGTGATCGAGTACTCGTGGGGCAGCCAGAACTGGCAGCCCTGGTCCTCGGCCGAGCAGGAGGCGACGAGGCAGCGGGTGGCGGTATTCGACCAGACCTCATTCTCCAAGTACCTGGTCAGCGGGGACGACGCGGAATCGGCTCTGCAGTGGCTGTGCACCAACGAGGTCGCGGTGCCGGTCGGCCGCACCGTCTACACGGGCATGCTCAACGACCGCGGCACGTATGAATCCGACATCACCGTGACCAGGCTCGCGGCGACCCAGTTCCTGCTCGTGGCGAGCGCGGCCACCACCGAGCGCGACACCGACCACATCCGCAGGCGCATGCCGGCCGGGAGCCGTGCCACCGTCACCGACGTGACCTCCTCGTGCGCGGTCTACGGCGTCATGGGACCGGCCTCGAGGCAACTGCTCAGCAGGCTGACCAGGACCAGCCTGGGAGACTCCTCGTTCCCCTTCGGTGCCAGCAAAATGATCGACCTGGGCTATGCCACCGTGCGGGCGACGCGCATCACGTACGTCGGCGAGCTTGGCTGGGAACTGTACGTGCCCGCCGAGTTCGCCGTCGGCGTGTACGCGGACCTGATGGCGGCTGGCGCGGATCTCGGCGTGGTCAACGCCGGGTACTACGCGATCGAGTCGCTCCGGCTGGAGAAGGGTTACCGCGCGTTCGGCCGGGAGCTGACGCCCGACTACGGCCCGGTCGAGGCCGGGCTGCTGTTCGCGTGCAAGCTGTCGGGCGGGGTTGGCTTTCTCGGGCGCGAGGCGGTAGAGAAGGCGCGGGCAGAGGGACCCCGGCGGCGGCTGGTGTCGGTAATCCTCGAGGACCCCGGCGTGATGCTGTGGGGCGGCGAACTGCTTCTCCGCGACGGGGCCCCGGCCGGGCAGCTAACCTCCGGCGCCTACGGGGCCACGCTCGGCGCCGCCGTGGGCCTGGCCTACCTGCGCGATCCGGGCGGCGGCGTCGCGACACCCGAGCTGGTCAGGTCGGGCATATATCAGGTCAACGTCGGCGGGCAGTTCGTCGGGGCCAAGGTGCAGCTGCGGCCGCCGTATGATCCGGCAGGGAGCAGGGTCAAGTCCTAAGAGGAGGGCCCTATGACCGTCAGCGTCTTCGAACTGTTCAAGATCGGGATCGGCCCGTCCAGCTCACACACGGTGGGCCCGATGCGGGCCGCCGTCATGTTCGGCCGTTCGCTGGACGCTGACGGACTGCTGCCGAAGGTGGCGCGGGTCAAGGTCGAGCTGTTCGGCTCGCTGGGCGCGACCGGCCACGGCCACGGTAGCGTCAAGGCGGTCGTCCTTGGCCTCGCGGGCGAGGAGCCGGAAACCGTCGACCCGGCCGCGGCTGACCCGCTGGTCGCGTTGGTCCGCGATTCTGGCCGGCTGGCGCTGCTCGGCCGCGCGCCGATCGACATCGACCTCCAGGGCGATGTGATCCTGCACCGCCGCAAGCGGCTTGAGTTCCATTCCAACGGCATGCGGTTTGCCGCACTCGACGCATCCGGGGCCGAACTCAGCGCGCATACGTACTACTCGGTGGGCGGCGGGTTCGTACTGGGCGAGGACGAGGTCGGCCGGCCGACCCTGATCGCCGATCACACCGCCGTTCCCTATCCGTTCGCGAGCGGAGCGGAACTGCTCGCGCACACGGACAGGACGGGCCAGGCGGTGAGCCAGATCATGCTTGCCAACGAGCTTGTCCGCCGGGACAAGGCCGACGTCGATGCGGGCCTGTTGCGGATTTGGGCGGTCATGCAGGAGTGCGTGCAGCGAGGTTGCGAGGTCGAGGGTGTGCTGCCAGGGGGCCTCAGAGTACGACGGCGTGCACGCGCACTCCGCGAGACGCTGGAGCGGACCGGCGACGCCACCGACCCGCTGCATGCGATGGAGTGGGTCACGCTCTGCGCGCTGGCGGTGAACGAGGAGAACGCGGCGGGCGGCCGGGTGGTCACCGCGCCGACCAACGGTGCGGCCGGGATCATCCCGGCGGTGCTGCACTATTACACGCGGTTCGTGCCGGGGGCCGACTCGGCCGGGGTGATCAGGTTCCTGCTGACCGCCGGTGCGATCGGCGTTCTGCTGAAAGAGAACGCGTCGATCTCCGGGGCGGAGGTCGGCTGCCAGGGTGAGGTGGGGTCGGCCTGCTCGATGGCCGCGGCCGGGCTGGCCGAGGTGCTGGGCGGCACGCCCGAGCAGGTGGAGAACGCGGCCGAGATCGGCGTCGAGCACAACCTCGGGCTGACGTGCGACCCGGTCGGCGGGCTCGTGCAGATCCCGTGCATCGAGCGGAACGCGATCGGCGCCGTGAAGGCCGTCACCGCGGCGCGGATGGCGGTCCGCGGCGACGGCCAGCACAAGGTGTCGCTGGACAAGGCAATTAAGACCATGCGCGAGACCGGCGCCGACATGAAGATTAAGTACAAGGAGACCGCGCGGGGCGGGCTGGCGGTGAACGTCATCGAGTGCTGAGGAGGAGCTGTGGACATCACTCAGCTGATCCTGGATGACCACCATGAGCAGCGGCGGCTATTCGCGATCCTCGAGCAGATCGCTGCGGCCGACGCCGCCACGCTGAGCGTGGTGTGGGAACGGCTGGCTGCCTTTCTCGAAGTGCACGCGGCGGCCGAGGAGGAGATCTTCTATCCGGAGCTGCTGCGGGCCGGGCAGCGGGCGGGGCGCATCGGCACGTCGGAGGAGGAGACCCTCGACGCGATCCGCGACCATAACGATATCCGCGACACGATCGCGGCGGTCGCGGGCCACGTGGCCGGGAGCGCAGGCTGGTTTGACGCGGTCGCGGCCGTGAACGTGGCCAATGGCGACCACATGGCCGAGGAGGAGCGCGAGGGCCTTACCGACTTCCGCCGCGAGGTGAGCCTGCAGGAGCGGCATAACCTCGCGGTGGCGTTCGCCGCGTTCGAGGCGCGGCACCATGCCGGGGTCAGGCCGGTGGACAAGGACCCGGAAGAGTACGTGCTCCAGGCCGAGCAGGGGGGTGGCCGCGAGCCGTTGTCCGGCCGCGAAGAGACGTCAGGCTCGCTGGGCATCGGCAGCCTGCGCGAGCCGTAACGACCGCGCTAACCGGGTCCACGGAATACGCGCGGCGGGCTGACCGCGCCGGACAGCGGGCGGCTAGCGCGCAGCGGTGTCGGCGCCCGGATGCTGCTGCAGGATCGTCGCCTGTGTCTGCCCGGATGCGCGCCGTTCCCGCATGTACGTCTTGGCGATGACACGGGCATAGCGAAGCCCGTAGGCCAGGTTGCGGCCTTTTTTGCTCTCGCCCGACATGCGCTGGCGCATAACCGTGGGCACCTCGGCGACGCGGTAACCCTGCAGCAGCGCGCCGATGAGCAACTCCGAGGTCTGGTACTGCGGCTGGGTCTGGGTGACCGTGCCGGTGAGCTCCGCTCGCATCAGGCGCAGCCCACTGGAGGTATCGGTGATCCGGCAGCTCGTCAGCATGCTGATCGTCCGGGCGAAGAACTTCACGCCGAGATTGCGGAACGCGTCGGTGTTCTCGGTCTGGCCGAGCTCGCGCGACCCGATGACGAAGTCGGCCTTGTCAGCCTCGACAATCTCGACCATGCCCGGCAGGTCGGCGGGGTCCCACTGACCGTCTCCGTCCAGGGTGGCAATATAGCGCGCGCCGCCCTCGCGGGCGATCCGGTAGCCGAGCCGGAGCGCGACCCCGTGTCCCCGGTTGGCCGACAGCGTGCAGGTCAGGGCGCCGTGCCGTTGCGCCACCTCGGTCGTGCTGTCCGTGCTGCCGTCGTCGATGACGAGCAGGGACACCGGGACGTCGGAGATCTGCTCGGGCACCTCGTCCAGGACCGCGCCGATGTTGGCCGACTCATTGAAGGCCGCGATTACGACGACCAGAGGCTGCAGCTTGAGGTCGGGGTAGCTGCCCTGGAAGACCGTGAGCGCTGCTCCGGTGATGCGCGCGGTATCCGGTGCCTCCCGCAGCCCGTGGTAAGTCACGTCTGCTGGCTTCTCGCGCCTCGACATCAGCGGTAGTCTCCCGATCCGGCCTAACAGTTATGACGGTCCACAATAGCCGCAAACTTGGACTCGCCGACATCATTCACGGGTTTGATACAGGGCCGCGCACCCCGTGCAGTTACTGACGGTACCGTCCCTCGCGTGCCTTCGTGGGCCATCTTGATCCTCTGGGTGTCGGGTGTACCCGGCATGCGGCCGGTCATGCCGCCAGCCCACTTGGCCCACTCGACCTGCGAATTGCCTGCTGAGCATGGTATTCCGGGGTCCGGCCAGGCCCAGTACGACCCCCGCGAGGCAGTCCAGTCAGCCATCCTTCGGATCTGCTGAAGAATCGGTAACGACTTGGCATCCCGGAATCCCTATCTGTACCTATGCGAATGCTGTCCTTATCGGCCGTCGGCCAGGGCGCGCGGGAAGGGCGGATAGCCCGCAGGCCGTCCCGGCCAGGCCAGGAGGGCCACGATCGCGGACGTCGGTATTTGCCGGTAAGCTTAGTCAGCCCCGGGACTAGGGCAGGGTTCCGAATCGGCGCTGTGCCGCAAATCCGGACCGAGCCTGGCGGGTCAGGCGGCGGAGTAGCTCAGTCAGGCAGAGCAAGCGGCTCATAATCGCTGTGTCGCCGGTTCAAGTCCGGCCTCCGCTACTACCTTGCTCCACCCGGCACCGCCTCAAGGCGGCACCGAAGTTAAGTCGAGAGAAGGGCATGCCACCGTGGCTGCGACCGACATCAGGCCTAAGATCACTTTGGCTTGCCAGGAGTGCAAGCACCGCAACTACATCACGCGCAAGAACCGGCGGAATGACCCGGACCGGCTTGAGCTGAGCAAGTACTGCCCGTTCTGCCGTAAGCACCAGCCGCACCGCGAGACGCGCTAGCCGCAATTTCTGGTTTGGGCGCGAGCCCTTACCCGGCCGCGCGCCGGGCTCCGAAGGCATGGAGTGGCATGGCAATTAACCGGGAATATGTCGGGCGCACGTTCCCCGAGTCGGAACCATACGAAGTCTCCCGCGTCAAGATCGCCGAATTCGCCACGGCGATAGGCGACCCGAACCCGTTGTACCGGGATCAGGCGGCCGCTCAGGCGGCCGGGCACGCGGATGTCATCGCGCCGCCGACCTTCGCGATCGTAGTCAGCATGGCGAGCTCGGCCGTCGCGGTGGCCGATCCTGGCCTCGGGCTGAATTACGCCATGGTCGTGCACGGCGAGCAGCGATTCGAGTACACGCGGCCGATCGTCGCCGGGGACGTGCTGACGGCACAGCCGACCATCTCCGAGATCCGTGATGCCGGCCGTAACGTCATGCTGACCACGAGCACCCAGATCCGGACGGTCCAGGGCGAGCTCGTGTGCACGGCCGTGGGCACGCTGGTCGAGCGGGGCGTCGGTTAGCCGTCGCGGGCCCCGGGGCAGAGAGGATCACGCCGTGAGCGAGCAGGTTACCTTCGACGAAGTCGATGTCGGCGTCGAGCTGCCCGAGGTGAGCTATCCAGTCACCAGGCTGAGTCTGGTTAAGTACTGCGGCGCCTCCGGTGACTTCAACTTCATTCACTGGAACGAGCGCATTGCCAAGTCGGTCGGGCTGCCCGATGTAATCGCGCATGGCATGTTCACGATGGCCCAGGCGGGCCGGTATGTCTGCGACTGGGCCGGACCTCGGGCGATCGTTACCGAATTCGGCGTCCGTTTCTCCGCGATGGTGGTCGTCCCCGACGACGACAAGGGAGCGACGATCGAGGTGAGCGGGCAAGTGACGGACAAGCTGGACGGCAACCTCGTCGCCCTTGCCCTCACCGCGCGGTCGGCCGGCGCCAAGGTCTTGACCAGGGCCACGGCGGTAGTCCGGCTGCCCTGAGCCTGCGGGCCAGTGGCAGGACGGCGAGAAGTCTCGGGGGGTAGTCCCCCCGAGCCGGCACAGCGACCCGATCCCGCGGCGTCGGCCGCCGGTCGTCCTGGCGATGTGCCTGGCCAGGTGCAGGATCTGGCCGCGCGCCGCCTGGCGGCCCGGCAGGCCAGAGACTTTGCCGCCGCCGACGACCTGCGCAACCAGATCACAGAGCTGGGCTGGCTCGTCACCGACACCGCCGCCGGATACACGCTCGCGCCCGCCTCGGCCGGACCACCGGCGCACACCCCCGGGTACAAGGTGCTGGCGAACCCGGCCGCAATCCCTCCGGCCGGGCCGGAGCCTTACAGCGGCGGCGCCCGGCTAGCCACGGTCGGCCTGCTGGTCGAGGGCTGGCCCGACGACCTGCGCGAGTGCGTGACGGCGCTGCTGGAGCACGCGCCCGCCGGGGTGGTGATCAGCGCGCTTGACGTCGGGAACCAAAACGGAGCCGGGAACGCGCTGGCCGAGTTGGCGATGGCCCATCAGGACCGGATCGAGGCCTGGCACGTGGCCAGCAGCCCCGGCTGGTCGGCCGGCCGCAACGCGCTGCTGCGCGCCGACCCCGCCCCGGTGCACATCATCATGGAAACATCCACGATCCTGACCGGCGACGCGATCAGCCCGCTGCTGGCGGCGCTGGCCGCCGACGGAGTGGTCGCGGCCGGCTGGCACGGGGCCGATCCCGACCCCGACCTGCAGAGTTTTCACGAGTCCGGGCCAGGGCGGGTCACGGCCGTGCTTGCCTACCTGATGGCCGTTCGGGCAGAGGCAGCCGTGGCGGCTGGGGGCCTGCCGGGCAGGGCCCGGTTCTACCGCAACGCTGACCTGGAGTTCTCCCTGCGGCTCGGCCGGCTTGGGGCCTTGGTGGTGCCGGACGAGCCGCTCCCCGTGCGGCAGGCGCGCCACCGCGGTTACGAGGACAGCGATCCCGCCTACCGCGAGCGCGAGTCACGACGGAACTACCGGCGGGTGCTCGACCTGCTCCGCTCCCGCGGCAACGGCTGACCGGCCGACTATGGCGCGGTCCATATGTAGACACCGGGCGTGCTCCAGGTCTGCGAGCCGTTGGCCCAGGTGATGGTGACCCGCCCGGCCGCGCCGTTGCCACCTGCCTCAACAACGGAGTAGGCCTGGCCGCCGCCACCGCCGCCGCCGGGCGCGGCGCCGGCGGAGCCCGGGTAGTTGCCGTCTGTGGTCTGCCCGGCGTTGCCGCCGTTGCCGCCACCGCCACCGCCGGTGACCGGCGCCCCGCCGTAGCCACTGGTGTTCCCCGCGGCTCCGGCATTGCCGGCGCTGCCCGTTCCGCCCGATCCGCCGCCACCGCCGCCGCGGTAGATTTCGGCGGTGCCGCCGATGCCGCCGGCACCCCCGTTGTAGCAGAGCGTGTTCGTGCTGCCGGTGCCGCCGGCGGCAGCGGTGTTGCTGGTCGCCGAGGCGCCGCCCCCGCCATACGCGGTGACCACCACGGAACCGGCGGTGAACGAGGAGTTGCCGCCTGCCGTCCCTGGGTTTGTCCCGGCCGCCCCGCCGGCGCCGCCGGCTCCGACGACGACGGTGTAGGTCATACCCGGCGTCACGGCAACGGTCTGGCTCGCGTACTCGCCGCCGCCGCCGCCCACTCCGGCGTCGGCATCGGTCTCGTTGTTGCCGGCGCCGCCGCCGCCACCGCCCCAGGCCTGGACGGTAAGGGAGCTAACCGGCGCGATGGGGAGCTCCAGCGCGCTGATCTGGGCTGCGGTGAGGGCACTGGTCCAGGTCTGCACGTCGGCGATGCTGCCGTTGAGGTAGTTACCGGCTGAGCTGTTGTAGCGGGCTCTGCCGATGGTGAACGGCCCGGTGGCGGACCAGCCAGTGACGGTGGTTGTGGCCGACAGGATGCCGTTGACGTACAAGCTGGCAGTCGTGTTGGCAGCGTTGTAGACGCCGATGAGGTTGGTCCACACGCCGGGCTGGGCGGCAGAGCCGAAGGCGTTGTCGAAGGCCGGGCTGGTGGTGTTGGTAGCCGGGAGCTGGAAGGCCCAGCAGCCGCCGCAGCCCGAGTTGTAGCCCAGGTAAAAGGCGCTGTCGATGGTTCCGTCCTGGCCAAGCACGGTTTCGTTCTGGCCGGGCAGGGTGTCGAGCTTGACCCACGCCGACACCGTGTAGCTGCTAGTGGTGGTCACGATTTGGCCGCTGGTGGCCAGCGCATCGGTGCCGCTGCCGCCGGGGTTGAGGTTGACGTCGCCGCCGAAGAAGTCGTCGGTGCCCCAGCTGGTTCCGTCCGCGAACGCGGCACTGTCGGCGCTGCTGGCGCTGATGATGTCGGCGGCAGTAGTCGCCGCCGAGTCGGCGCTGCCGTCGCTGAGCGGCCACAGGTGGGCGGGGTAGCTGATTGCGGTACTGTTCCCGGCGGTCAGCGCGGTGCCGCTGAGAGTGTAGGAGGTGAGGGTGGACCCGGTCATGGTCCACAGCTCGATCTTGCCGGCGCTGTTCACGTCGGCCGAGACCAGGCTGGGCGCGGTGGCCCCCCACGGGGCGCTGATCGTGGTCCAGGTGCTGCCCGGCATGCCGACCAGGGTGGTGCTGTCATCGCCCTGCTCGCAGCCGGCGGTGTCGGTGGTGTCGCAGTCAGGGTTGACCGACTCATACACCGCGCCGGTCGCCTTGTCCAGGGCAAACAGCACGACGGTGTCGGGGTCGCCGCCCGGCTGGGCCGTGGCCAGCGCGTAGTTGTTCCAGTCCGCGCTGCCGTCGGGCGCGGTGGTCGACAGCAGGTCATCCCAGGAATACAGGCCGACGGTCGACGCGGAGTACAGGCCCAGCTCGTACGCGGTGCCGCCGGAGGTGCTGGGTTCGGCCAGGATGCCGATCAGGTCATTCAGGCCGGTGGCGTTCTCGCTCGCATCCCCGGCGCCGACCAGCACCGACGGAGTGATGTCGTTGTTGTAGGCCGTGTCGACCAGGTCCTGGGCGGTGACGTCCCAGACGTTTCCCGACTCCGCGATCAGCGGCGCGGCGGTGCCCGGCCCGCCGATGATCACCCCGTTGCCCGCGTGGGTCCCGGTCGGGTAGTAGGCCATCACGTCCTCGACACCGTTGCCGGTGAAGTTACCGTGCAGCACCTGCGCGCTAGCCCAGTCGGCCGGTCCGTCGGTGCCGGGGCTGATGTACGTGCCCAGGCTCCCGATGTCGGTCGCCGCGGCCAGCTGCCCGTTCCCGGTGCCCGCCGACAGCCACAGGCTGGGGTCAGCCCCGGTGCCCTCGGTCAGCACGCTCGGGTAACTGCCGCCGGTGAAATACCCGTCCGGGTACGCGGAGGGCGGCGTCGTACCGGTCAGCCCCACGCTGGCGGTCGTGCCTGGGTTGCCGCCGCTGGCCGTCCCGTACACCGTCAGCTGCACCGGGCCGACCTGGGGCATCGTGATGTTACCGGTCCAGTCGCCGCTGGCCGGGCTGCCGTTGGCGGTGACGGTAACGGGAGTGCCCACGCCGAGCTGGTAGGTGTAGCTGGTCGGGCACGGGCTGGCCGAGCCGCAGCCGGATGGCGGCTTGAACGTAGCCGAGAACGTCGATCCAAGCGCGACCGTCGAGGGGCTGACAGTCACCCCGGGAGCGGCCGGGCCCTGCGGGTTGTACAGGAAGTAGCAGGTTTCCGACTGCGGACTGGTCAGCGGCGGGCTGCCCTCGTCCTCCGTCGACGCGTACCAGTCATAGCTGGCGGCCGCCGTGGACCAGCCTTCGGCTGTGGTCAGCGGGATCGTCGTGCTGACGGTCAGCCCGCCGGCCGCGTTGCCAGAGTCCACGCCGGCCGTGTAGACGGTGTTGCCGGTGCTGGTGTTCTTGACCGTGAACGTCGTGACCAGCGCGTCGTCGCCGTCGGCGTTGTCCACGTCGCCCACCGTCGCCGACAGCGTGATGGCATCCGCGCCGATGGCGGCCTCGCTGGCCTGGCTGGTCATGCACGCACCGGCGGGGGCGTTCTCCAGCGCGGTCGGCTGGGTGGGCGGGTTGTGGTAGCTGATCGACAGCGTGATGTTGCCTGAGCCGCTCAGGAACTGCTTCCAGTACAGGTCGCTGCTGTCACTGCCAGCCTGCATCCCGTACGCCTGGGAGGTGGCGTGGCCGGCCTGGTCGCCTTGCGCCGAACTCAGCACGTTCCAGGTGACGTCGTTGGTGTAGTAGCCGCAGCTGGAGTTATACCCGTAGGCAAATGACTCGGTGTAGTGGCTCGTAAACCAGCTGGGCTGGCTATCGAAAGTGGTGGACGGGCTGATCGCGCTAGTGGTGTAGAGGTAAACAGATTCGGCGGTGCAGGAGGCAGACCAGACGTCGGTCATGTACAGGTCGGCAGTGTCGATGTTGGTGGAGCTGGTGATCTCGGACGGGAACGGCAGCGTGAAGAACGAGTAGACATACCCGAGGTAGTTGCAGGAGGGCTCCCAGTCGCACAGGCCAAGCTGCAGGTCACTGGACTCGTCCCAGTAACTGGTGGTGGGGAACCCGGAGTCGACCTGGGTCCAGTTGGAGGCGTCTTCGCCGACCGGATCGGACTCGAAACTGGGGTCGATGTAGACCGGGTAAGTGATGCCCCGGCCGGTCAGCGCCGAGGCCGGCGGCGACAAGATGAGCGCGCCGCCGGACAAGCTGAACGGCACCTGGGCCACCCTGGAGCCCACGCCCGGGGCCGCTGCCGAGGGGTCCGCGGGCAGACCGCTCGGCTGGGCCAGGACGGTGCCGGCCGGGCCGGTGACGGTCTTGGTCCCTGCTGGGGCCGGGGCCGAGTCCCACATCTCCGGCGGCGCCGCGGTGAACACCGGCTCGGCCGTCGCGCTGGCGGCCACCCGCAGCCCGCCATTCTCGACGGTCACCCGCATCCCGGGCGCCGACGCCCGCAGCATCAGCCGGGCCAGCGCCGGGTCAGCCGCCGCCGCGGCACTGGTGACAATCAGGACCTCGGAGAACCCGCCCTGCGGCGTGACGGTTACCGCGAGGTTCACTCCGGGCAGCACCCCGTGATAGGTAGCCGTCGCACCCGACAGCGCGGGCCTGGGTAGCGGTGTCGGCCACCACAGCGACAGCGTCCGACCGTGGTTGTCCAGCACCGCCAGCGGCCCGCGGCCGCCGCCCGACAGCACCAGCCCGTTCGCGGTCACCGCCGGAGCCACGGTGCCGCCGCTGGCCCGCAGATCCGGGTTCAGCGCATGCCAGGCGCCGCCGCGCCAGGACCGGGTAGGCAGCAACGTCTCGGTGGTCGTGGAGATCCCGGCCGGGTTGACGGTCGTCAGCGACGTCGGG
>JASIBJ010000725.1 GCA_030045215.1 Streptosporangiaceae bacterium
TCGGCCCTGGGCGAAACCCGCAGGTAGGCGCTCCCCAGGCCGGCGCGTTCGTCGGCCAATTGGGTGAGCTCGCCGGCGTGTCGTGGTCGCGAGGGGCGCCGGCATACGCCGTGGATCGCACCGACATCGGGTGATATGCCCTACATCAGAGGATCGGTCGCCGAGGCTCGCGCCCGGTCCCGTCAGGCCGGCCGGAGCATAGCCGCTGCCGGCCAGTGCCGCAGGCCGGCGCGGACTGCGAACGGTCGCGGCTGGCCGAGGTCACTTCGGCACCCAGAGCAACTCGCCCGCTTGCACGACGGTGCTGGTCATCGAGTTAGCCGTCATGATCTCTGCTATCACCTGCCGCGGGTCGGCCGACGGCTCCGCCTGCGAAGCGATGGTCCACAGCGTCTCCCCCGGCTGGACCACTATCTGATGCATGCCCTGATAGCCAGCACCGTCCCGGCCATGATTCGACGCCTGCGCCCGGCCCGCCACTGCCGTCGCGATGACGGTCATAGCCACCGTCGCCAGCAGGACGGCCAACACACCGACCACCAGGCGCCCGCGCTGGGTCAGTCGGAGCGGCACGGCCTCCTGGCGGCGCGGCCGTCCGCGCTGGCCGCCAGGAATCACGCGGTCAGCGGGGACGCGCGGCCCGGCGGGACGCCCCCTGCCTGGGCTTGCCGAAGGCGCACCGACGCCGGTCACAGACCCGCATGACGGCGGCGTTATGGCCTCGCCCGAGTTCGTTACCAAGTGAAGGCCTGGACCCGACCGCCGACTCGCCCTCGTCTTAGATACAAGGCTGACCTGGTCGAATCCTGCCTCAATCGTGTTCAGTGCGCTCATCCGAGCCTCCCGCTACCGAATGACAGTTCGATAGTATCTCTGTTCTATCGTCCGCGCGTTCGATCGAACGAAGATACGGTACAGTCCTATCAGTGGGGTACGACACTTTGAGAAATTGTCGAACAGATGTTTGAGATCTGGGGGCGCAGCCATTAGCGTCTGCAACGAAGGCACTTACTTAAGGCGGAGGCCAGCATGAGCAATGCAACCGGCGATAGAGGAGCGCAAGAGGCCTCGACCATCGGCCTGGATATGAACACAGACGTTGAGACAGTTCAGCGGCCCCGGGGCAAGCCAGGCCGCAGGCCGAAGGGCAGCGTGCCGACAGTGGTGACCGAACTTCCCGACCGGCCCGACCCGGACCACGTTCTTACCTGGCGCCAGCGCAAGGTACTGCAGGTCATCAGGGAATCGGTCCAGCGCCGCGGTTATCCGCCCTCGATGCGCGAGATCGGCGAGGCAGTCGGCTTGACCAGCACCTCGAGCGTGTCCTACCAACTGTCGACACTGCAGGCCAAGGGCTATCTGCGACGCGACGCGGGTCGGCCGCGCACCGTTGAGGTCCGGCTGCCCGGTCATCCGGCCGTCCGCCCCGAACCGGAGTCCGACGATGACATCCCGATGGACATCGCCTCGCAGGAGGCGGCTTACGTGCCGCTCGTCGGCCGGATTGCCGCTGGCGGCCCGATCCTGGCCGAGGAGGCCATCGAGGACATCTTCCCGCTGCCGCGGCAGATCGTAGGCGAGGGGAATTTGTTTCTGCTGAAGGTCGTCGGTGACTCGATGATCAATGCGGCGATCGCGGACGGCGACTGGGTTGTGGTCAGGCAGCAGCCGGTGGCCGAGAACGGTGACATCGTGGCCGCGATGCTGGACGGCGAGGCGACCGTCAAGACGTTCAAGCGGTCCGCCGATCACGTCTGGTTGATGCCGCACAACCCGGCCTACACCCCCATACCTGGTGACGAGGCCGAGATTCTCGGCAAGGTTGTGGCGGTTCTGCGCCGAGTGTGATGGGAGTCCCGGCTCGCTGGTACGGAGGCGGCCGCCAGCCCGCGGGCGGCCCGCAGCCCGCGGCCGTCAGGTCGTCGCGACCAGCAGCTCTTCCCCGGTCGAGGTCTGCAGCCCGTCGGTCCGGCCGGCGAAGTATCGCTGGTTGAGCGCCGCCGCCGAGATGTGACGGGCCCTGGCGGCCTTGGTGAGGTACATCGAGACGCCGGTGGATGCCACCACTGCCGGCTCACTGGCATCGAACCCAGCGGCCCGGAGTCCCTCCCACCAGGACTCGCCCGACTCGAAATCGACCGGCACCAGCCGCAGCCAGTCCGGCACGCCAAAACCGTGCTCGATGAGGCGCTGGCGCTTCCAGGCCTGGGGACCTGGTCGGTCGACTTCGAACACCCGCAGCCGGGTGGCGGGGTCCGGCCTGCGCTGGGCGAAGGTATCCAGGCCAGCTCCGAGGATGATGTACTGGCCGATGCCGTGGCCGGCGTGATCGGCCACCAGATCCTCGACAAAGCGCGCTCTGGCCACGATGCCTGCGCGGTACCGGCTGGTGGCCTGCGGATCCATGTCGCCGCGACGGCGCCAGCTTTCGGGGAGAGCCACCAGCTGCAGGCCGACCTCGTCTTCGAGCACATGCGGCGGAGGGTCGACCCGCACGTGCATGGCCCGCCAGAGGGCGACCCGTACCGCCGTACCGTCCGGCGCAATATCGACGGGCGGCTCGCAGGCTCTGCCAACTTGCCGCGGCCCGGTCACCTCGCGGCCTCTGGTCACTTCTTTGCCCATGGTGGCCTCTCGGCCTTCTGTCACTTCCCGGCCGGGGCCCGCAGACTCCAAAGTCGCCCGTCCGGATCGCGGACAGTCATCTCCCTGGTCCCGTAGTGCGTGTCCTCGAACGGCGTGACCACCTCGACCCCAGGACCAGGACGGAACCGATCGGCGTCCGGAACCTTCAGAACGACCCGGATTCCTGTCTTCTCATCCTCAGGAATCTCGGCGATGAACAGGTAGGGACCGTCACCGTTGCGAAGCAGGCCGGAACCATGGTCGGTCTCGAATTCCAGCGCGAAACCCAGGCCCTGGAAGAACTTCGCCGCCTTTCCCCAGTTATGGGTCTCCACGAATATTGCCTCGATGCCCTCGGTGGTCATTTCACATCAACTCCTTCTCCCCGCCGACTGCCGCTTTCCCGTCCCGCGGTCATCGTCCAGGTAGGCGCGGAGGGCATCGGCAACGAGCGCCGACAGCGACCTCTCTGACTCGATGGCACGGTGCTTGACCTGCTTGATCAATCCAACGGGCAAGTACACGTTGAACTGCTTGAGCTCCTCTTCACCCACGACTACATGCTAGCAAGCTAGTAAGCTACCACGTAGCCCTACCCCTTCGGAGGCCGCGGCATCGGCGCCCGCCCAGGCATGGCACCGAAACTCCGTTGCGCCCATCCGAGTCGTTCGGCACACTCGCGCTATGGTCAGCAGCCTGAGGATAAGCGGGCGATATCGGTCGCTCGGCAGTCCCGCATCGGCAGCGGTGCCGCCGTCCCTCCGTGCGGCCGCCTTCGCCTAGCCTGGCGGAAC
>JASIBJ010000070.1 GCA_030045215.1 Streptosporangiaceae bacterium
CCGGAGAACAGCACGGGGCCGGAGATCTCGATCCGCCCCTCAGCATCGAAGTCCACCGCGACATCATCGAGGGGCACCCCGTCGTAGACGCATCCGCCGCAAGTCTCGCTCATCCCGTAGGTGGTGACGACCGGCCAGCCGGCGGCGCGGGCCTCGGCCAGCAGGTCGCCGGAAACGGCCGCGCCGCCGACCAGGACGCATCGCAGGCCGCCCGGGTCGGCGGAGGCGTCGAGCAGGCGGCGCAACTGCGTGGGCACCACCGACACGTGCTGGCATCCGCTCGCCGCAAGGACCTCGGCGTCGACGCCGGCCGTGATGACCGGTTCGGTGCCGGTGAGCAACGACCTGACCAGGACCGCGACGCCGGCGACGTGGAAGGTGGGCAGACAGCACAGCCACCGCTGGTTCTCGCTCGCCCCCACCCGGCGCAGGGACGCGGTCGCCGATGCGGTCAGCGCGCTCGCGCTCAGCTCCACCCCCTTGGGCACGCCCGTAGAGCCGGAGGTCGCGATGACCACTGCCGTCTCATCAGAGACTCCGGCCTTGCGCCTGCGGGATGGCGGCGGCCGGACCGACCCCGTTCCCTCCCGGGTTATGAGCACCGACGGTGCGTACTCCTCGAGCGCCCTGGTCAGGGCCGGGCCGGGCAGCTCAGGGTCGAGCGGCAGGATCGCGGGACCCGAGCCGTCCAGGGCGGCCGCGAGCAGGGCCAGCATCCTCCGCCCCTCCGAGGCCGGGAGCTGGACCGCGTGCAGGGGCCGGGAAGTCACGGTCGTAAGGTTAATCGGGCAGATCGGGCCGTCGGGCGGGAGGTAACGCGTGGTCGACTCCTCTCGCGGGCGTGGTGCCGCCTGGACCGAGGAGCGAGGCACGAGCGACGAGCGAAGGCGCCTCCTCGGGGTGCCCGCGAGGCTAGCGGGAGATTCTGCTGCCGCGCTGCCGGCGCAGCTACCTGAATTGCTGCCGACCCTGCGGGCATTCGCGATCCCGATGCCGACCCGATTCCGCGGCACCACGCTGCGCGAGGGCGCCCTCTTGCACGGCCCGGCCGGCTGGGGCGAGTTCTCTCCGTTCCCCGACTACGGGCCCCGCGAGTGCGCCCGATGGCTGGCGTGCACGGTCGAGGCCGCCACGCACGGCTGGCCCGCGCCGGTTCGCGACAGCGTCCCGGTCAACGTTACGGTTCCGGCTGTCGGCCCCGAGCACGCGCACGCGATCGTATCGGGGTCCGGCTGCCGCACGGCCAAGGTGAAGGTCGCGGAGCCGGGCCAGCCCGAAGCCGACGACATCGCGAGGGTGGAGGCGGTCAGAGACGCGATCGGCCCCCGCGGCAAGGTCCGGGTAGATGCCAATGGCGGCTGGACCGTAGATCAGGCCGCGCGCGTGCTCACCGCGCTCGCGCCATTCGAGCTCGAATACGCCGAGCAGCCCTGCCGAACCCTCGACGAGATGGCCCAGCTGCGCCGGCGAGTCGACGTCCCTCTCGCCGCCGATGAGTCCATCCGGCGAGCCGAGGACCCGCTGGCGGTCCGGGCCGCCGGCGCAGCCGACATCGTGGTGCTCAAGGCACAGCCGCTCGGCGGCGTTGCCGCCGCACTCGAGATCGCGGAGGCTTGCGGCCTGCCGGTGGTCGTGTCGAGCGCGGTCGAGACGTCGGTCGGCCTGGCCGCCGGGGTGGCCCTGGCAGCGGCCCTGCCCGAGCTGGCGTACGCCTGCGGGCTGGCGACGATCAGCCTGCTGGCTGGCGACGTAACCGCGCAGCCGCTGGCCGAGGCCGACGGCGCGCTGCCGGTCCGGCCCGCCACTGTGGACCCCGCGGCGCTTGCCCGGTTCGAAGTCGACCCGGCCGACTGGCGGACTCGCGTGCTCGCCGCGGCGGAATTCCTCGGGCCGTGAACCCGTCCACGGCGTTTGCCACGGTCCTAGTCGACGAGTTCGTCCGCTGCGGCCTGGCCGAGGCGGTGCTGGCGCCTGGCTCGCGCAGCGCGCCGCTTGCGATGGCCCTGCATGCCGCGTCCTCGGCGGGGCGGCTAAGGCTGCACGTGCGGATCGACGAGCGGTCGGCGAGCTTCCTGGCGCTCGGCCTGGCCAAGGCCGGCGGTCGTCCGGTGGCGGTTGTCTGTACGTCCGGCACCGCCGCCGCGCACTTTCACGCCGCGGTCATCGAGGCCGACGAGGCGGGCGTTCCGCTGCTCGTTCTCACCGCCGACCGTCCGCCTGAGCTTCGCGGTACCGGCGCCAACCAGACAATCGACCAGATCAAGCTGTACGGCGACGCCGTCCGCTGGTTCTGCGAGACCGGCGTAGCCGAGGACCGGCCAGGGCAAGTGGGGTACTGGCGGGCGCTGGCGTCGAAGGCCTGGGCCCTTTCGGCCGGGAACGGGGTCGTATTCCCCGGCCCGGTCCACCTCAACCTGTCGTTCCGTGACCCTCTGGTGCCCGGCCCGTCCGACCCGGCTCCTGCGGCTGGCCTCGCCGGAGCGGCCGGCGCTGGCGGGGCGGGCTGGCACGAGCCGCTGGACGGGCGCCCGGACGGCGCCCCGTGGACGCGCGCGATCGGCGCTGAGCCTGAGCTCCTCCCGGCTGCCGTGGTCGACTGGACCGAACGTGGGGTGATCGTCTGCGGCGACGGGACCGCCGACCCGGAGTCGGTCGTGGCGGTGGCCGAGGCGGCGGGCTGGCCGCTACTCGCCGAGCCGTCGTCGGGCGCGCGCCGCGGGGGGATCGCGCTGAGCTCCTAC
>JASIBJ010000071.1 GCA_030045215.1 Streptosporangiaceae bacterium
TCAGCGCATCAGCGAGCTAGCCGCGCAAATCGACGCCGATTACGCTGAGCGCGAACTTCTTTTGGTCGGTGTTCTCAAGGGTGCCGTGATGGTGATGGCCGATCTCGCCAGGGCCATGCACCTTCCGGTCGAAATGGACTGGATGGCAATCTCCTCCTACGGGTCGGGCACCAGATCCTCTGGCGTGGTCCGCATCCTGAAGGACCTGGACACCGACATCAGCGGCCGGCACGTGCTCGTGGTCGAGGACATCGTGGACTCCGGACTCACGCTGTCCTGGCTGCTCGGCAACCTCCGCTCCCGCCGGCCAGCATCGCTGCAGGTATGCGTGCTGCTGCGCAAGCCCAGCGCGGCCAGGATGGCCGTGGACGTCGCCTACACCGGGTTCGACATCGAGGACGAATTCGTAGTCGGCTACGGGCTGGACTACGCCGAGCGCTACCGCAATCTGCCTTTCATCGGAACCCTGGCCGAGCATGTTTACGGTCCGCCTGTCCCCTAAGAGGCATCCTGCCGTCCAGCGCCGTCCTGCGCGGGAACCGCCGGAGCGCTTAAAATCGTTGGCCTGGGTAAGAGGCGTAAGACGGCTGCCACTGCCCCTGAGCGGCCGGCTACGTGTCGGCTAACGCCGGCGCGGTGTACCGTCGAGTATTCCTGTGGCTACGTTGCGGGAAGAATAAGCCGAACATTCGCGCTGGATGCTAGGGAGGCCTTGCCGGGTCGGCGGGGCATGAGGCTCGTCAGGAGGGACTGGCCGGACCTGTGGGCCGTTCATCGATGGATCTTAGGCGCATTTTCCGCGGTTGGCTGCTGGCCATCCTCTTCGTGATCGTCGTGCTTGTCATCCTGTACAAGCTCGTGAACACGAGCGCGCAATACAAGCAGGTATCCACCTCGCAAGCCGTTGCCGCGATCAACGCCGGGGACGTGAAGTCGGTCACGTTGACCGACGTAGACCAGATCATCCAGTTGACCACCAAGAGCGGCCAGAACTGGGAAGCGTCCTGGGTGGGCTCGCAGGGCATCCAGCTCGCGGACAAGCTGCAGGCCGAGGTGGCTGCGGGCAAGCTGCCGGCCAACGTTTACACCGTAAAGGTGCCGAAGGGCAGCGATTTCTGGGACCTGATCTTCAGCTACCTGCCGTTCCTGATCATCTTCGTGCTCTTCCTGGTCTTCCTGAACCAGATGCAGGGCGGCGGCTCGCGGGTGATGAATTTTGGCAAGTCCAAGGCGAAGCTGATCACCAAGGACACGCCGAAGACCACCTTCGCGGATGTGGCCGGCGCTGACGAGGCCATTGAGGAACTCCAGGAGATCAAGGAGTTCCTGCAGAGCCCGGGCAAGTTCCAGGCCATCGGGGCCAAGATCCCCAAGGGCGTGCTCCTCTACGGACCGCCGGGAACTGGTAAGACGCTGCTGGCCAGGGCCGTCGCGGGTGAGGCCGGAGTACCGTTCTACTCGATTTCCGGCTCGGACTTCGTCGAGATGTTCGTCGGTGTCGGTGCCTCGCGAGTCCGCGACCTGTTCGAGCAGGCGAAGGCCAACGCCCCTGCCATTGTGTTCGTCGACGAGATCGACGCCGTCGGTCGGCACCGCGGAGCGGGCTTCGGCGGAGGCCACGACGAGCGCGAGCAGACACTGAACCAGTTGCTGGTCGAGCTCGACGGCTTCGACACCAAGGGTGGCGTCATCGTGATCGCCGCCACCAACCGGCCGGACATTCTCGACCCTGCGCTGCTGCGGCCCGGTCGCTTCGACCGGCAGATCGTTGTCGCGCAGCCCGACCTGGCCGGGCGCAAGGGCATCCTGCGGGTGCATGCGCGCGGCAAGCCGTTCGGGCCTGACGTTGACTTGGACATGATCGCCAAGCGCACTCCGGGCTTCACCGGCGCTGACCTGGCAAACGTGATCAACGAGGGTGCCCTGCTGACGGCGCGGAGCAATCAGACCCAGATCTCGATGGCCTCACTCGAGGAGGCGATCGACCGGGTGACGGCGGGCCCGAAGCGCAAGAGCGTGCTGCTGTCAGAGAAGGAGCGCAAGCTCATCGCGTACCACGAGGGCGGGCACGCCCTTGTCGGCCACGCGATGCCCCATGCCGACCCAGTGCACAAGATCACAATCATTCCGCGCGGGCGTGCGCTCGGGTACACGGCGGCCGCTCCGGCCGAGGACAAGTTCCTGGTGAGCCGGGCCGAGATGATGGACCAGCTGGCCATGCTACTTGGCGGCAGGACGGCCGAGGAGCTGGTGTTCCACGAGCCCACGACTGGTGCCGCCGACGACATCGAGAAGGCATCGAGGATCGCGCGCGGCATGGTCACCGAGTACGGCATGAGCGAGCGTCTCGGTGCGCGCAAGTTCGGCACCGGTGACGGCGAGCCGTTCCTTGGCCGCGAGATGTCCCACAGCCGCGACTACTCGGAAGAGATCGCCTCGGCAATCGACGATGAGGTTCGCCGGCTGATCGAGTCTGCGCACGACGAGGCCTGGGAAGTCCTGGTTCAGTACCGGGACGTGCTCGACCACCTCGTGCTGCAGTTGCTTGAGCACGAGACGCTGAGCCGCGACCAGGTTCTGCGGATATTCGAGCCGGTGCACGTGCGCCCGATGCGCGGGTCGTACACCGGGTACGGCAAGCGGCTGCCATCGGAGAAGCCGCCGGTGCTGACGCCGAAGGAGCTGGCGCTGACGGCAGCCTCCGAAGGACCCCCGTCGCTCGGCAACGGACAGGCATCGGCCACCGGACTACCGGCGTCGGCCCCGGCTGCCCCCGGACGGGGCGGCGCGAGCCCGCTCGGCGGCGCGAGCCCGCTCGGCGGGGCCAGCCCGCTCGGCGGCGCG
>JASIBJ010000726.1 GCA_030045215.1 Streptosporangiaceae bacterium
AGCATCGTGGGCTCGTCGATCTCCAGCAGGAACACGTGAGTGAAGCGATCGGCCAGCTCTGGCTGATTGTCCGCACCGCCGCAGACGTACAGTGTCGCTTGCCCTGCAGTTGCGATCAGCTGATCGAGGCGGGCCGGAACCCATGCCCAGCTATGCTGCGAAAGCCACGCGAAGTCCGGCTCGGCCGGCTCTTCCACCACGTTGCCGGCGGCGTCGACGGATCGCGCCAGCAATGAGTCGTTGTCGGCGTCGATGGACGCCATGCCCCGATGGGCCAGCACGGCGGCGATGGCTGTCTTCCCGGCGCCGGAACAGCCTGCGATCTGGACAGCGCTCATTGGCTATCTATCGTCGGCCAGCCGTGATCATGGGCGCAAACGAGTTTGTGATCGCGCCTATGCGGGCGATCTTGCCGGGCTGACTGGCCTCCCTTGCCCGACCTCATCGGAGGTGAGTGCGAGGATGAACGGAGCGCCGCGCGCGTGGTCTACGCGAGGAAGGTCATTAAGTGGACGACAAGGACATCCTTGGTCACATCGACGAGCTCATCAAGACTGAGCATGAGCTGAGGCAGAAACTCGCCGCAGGTGAGTTGTCCGGGCAGGAAGAGCGCGCTCAGCTGCTCGCGGCGGAGGAGGCACTCGATCAGTGCTGGGACTTGCTCCGGCAGCGCCGGGCCAGGCGCGAGTTCGGGGAAGACCCGGACGGGTCAGCTGCGCGACCGGTCTCTGAGGTCGAGGGATACCAGCAGTAGCCAGGAGAGCCGGAGATGCGCATTGCGAGGTTCGCCACGGATGGCGAGGTCCGGTACGGGATCGTGGACGATGCAGGCTCCGGGACGCCGGCGACGGCGAACGGACATGGCGCCGAGAACCTGACGATCGCCGAGATTGCGGGTCACCCGTTCAGCCCTCGCGAGGATGTGAAACTCACCGGCGCCCGACACCAGGCAGCCGATGTGCGGTTGCTGGCGCCGGTGCTGCCCAGCAAGATCGTGGCGATCGGCAAGAACTATGCCGAGCACGCGCGCGAGACTGGCTCGGAGCCTCCCGCTGAGCCCTTGATCTTCCTCAAGCCGTCGACGGCCGTGATCGGACCGGGCGACCCGATCGTCCGGCCCGCGCAGCTGTCGAAGCGAGTCGACTTCGAGGGCGAACTAGCGGTCGTGTTCGGGAGGCTGTGCCGGGACGTGCCTGCCGACCGGGTTCCCGAGGTGATCTTCGGTTATACCTGCGCCAACGACGTGACCGCCCGTGACCTGCAGGCGAGCGACGGGCAGTGGACGCGGGCAAAGGGGTTCGACACGTTCTGCCCGCTGGGACCCTGGATCGAGACCGCGCTGGATCCACGCGACGTTCAGCTGACCACGACGGTGAACGGAGAGGTCAAGCAGCAGGCCAGCACCTCTGAGCTGATACACGGCATCGTCGCGCTGGTGACCTACGCCACGGCGGTCATGACGATGCTGCCAGGCGATGTGCTGCTCACGGGAACGCCCGCCGGGATCGGCCCGCTCGTCGCCGGCGACCAGGTTTCTGTTCATATCGACGGCATCGGCACCCTGACCAACCCGGTGGTCGACGGCAGTTAGGGGCGATCCTCCGGATTGCCCTTGCCTTGCCTGCGCACCGAGTCGAGGAAGCTGCCGACTCTCGCCGCCGTGGCGAAGGCCTTTCCGGCGAGCTGCACCGCGGTCTGTATCGGCGCAGGCATGTCCAACTGATCGGTCAGGCCGCCAGTGTCCTGGACAACCCTCGTTCCGATCGGAATCTCCATCGTGAAGTCAGACGCGTCCCGTCGCTCCCGAAGACGGAGGTCGGCCAGGACCTGCTGCTTGGCTGGCCGTCCGTCCTGTTCCTGCGTGAGACGCAGCAGGATCCCCAGCTCCTGGTCGATGACCGCCTCCACCGGAGCGGTGCGAGGGCCGCTGTGGCTGGCCTGCCACCGCTCGGCGATCCGGATTCTGAGCCCTCGCCGGCCGCCCTCGATGACCTCGGCGCCGCCAGTCAGCCGCCAGTCGAGCATCCAGGCCGGATCGACCAGTCGCGCGATCCGCGCTGGCAGGGGCTGCGCGGGACCGACGCCGACGTGGCCAGGGAACACCCGCCAGCGCTGCGCTCCATCTGTCGCCTCGGCGGAAACAGTCGGCCGCTTCATGCCGCCGTCGATGTAGTCGATGCGGAATCGGTCTGGCAGACCGATGCGGATCGATTCCCGCCTCTGCCAGGGTCTGGCCAGTTCACCCATCGCCTCACCCAGCCGGGTCACGCCGGGCAAGGTCATGTTCCTGGTCGCCCATTTGAACGCATCGACTGCGGCGGCGCTGTCGCCCCACGTCCGCAGTTCGGCGTCGAACTCACTCGAGCGCAGGCCCGCCCCGTAGATCAAAGCCAGGATCTCCGGAGGCAAAGGGGCGTCCGGTGCTGGCTGGCCGGTCCATCCGCCACCACCGGCCCCGGGAGTGGCGGCCGCATCTGGCCGGGACCCTACCGGTGGCTCACGGCGCGGCGCGTGCCGCATCGCGAAGCTCATCGCGGACGCGCCGAGATCCGCCGCCGTTTTCAGGCGCTCCCAGCCGGGCCCGTCGAAGCCACGCCATCCGGGGCCGGCGGCGGCTGCGTCCGCTGGCGGGGTGAACTGGTCTGCGTCGGAGGCCTCAGGCGGCTCAAGCGTGATGCTCGTCATCTCCAGCCGGCTGACCACCTGACCACCGTGAATGCGCTCACACCTGAGCAGGATGCCCAGGTCGGCATCGACGAGCGCGTCGATGCGCTCGGGGAGGTCGAGTATGTGGGCAGAAGAGCGGTGCGCTGGCCGGAGCTTGGACCGACGGCGAGACCTAGAGCCGCCGGCCACCGGTCTGCGCCTGCCGATAACCCGCTGCGCCCTGCGCCCGGCGGCGACGGCCGAACCAGCGAGTTCCAGCTCGAACTCGGCAGGGAGCCAGGCCGGGCACAACAGCAGGTCGAGTGGCGGTCGGGCCGGGCCCGATGTGCGGGACTCGTCGCCAGCGGAGTGCGCGTCGGTTGCGTCGACAGCCCCTGTGGCACCGGCCCAGGGTTCGTCGGCAACGTCGTCCTCTTGGCCGGCAACGTCGTCCTCTTCACCGTCCAGTTCGTCGGGCCCACCCTGCCAGGTGTCCCACGTGACGTTGCCGTCAGACGTCGTCACGCTGAGACCTCCGCGATCCGAGCGGGTCTCCTGCCGGAAACATCCACCCGGCACGAGCAGAAGGTGGTGGATCTTCTCATGGGTCGCCGGGATTCCGTCGTCCTCATGCATCCTGCGGTACGCGCCACAATCCTGATACTCGGCAACCTCGGCGGCGAGGCTCAGCGCGGTCCAGTCGGCGCGGTACACGAGCGCGACGAGATCCGTTATCTCCCCCGGAACATGATCATCCGACATGAGATCAGTGTAGAGCATTCAGTATCACAAAATAGGATAAAACAGCATGTCACGTCCGGGCTTGCCAGCGGCTGCGATCGCCCCGCCGCCCAGCCCTCGCGGGGGCCAGCGCATCGCCTTGGTCGCGGAAGCCGAGTTCGGCTACACTGCACTGGCGCGCCAGGCTGACGCCGGAGGCGCGGATCCCATGGGGTATGGGGTAATTGGCAGCCCGACTGGTTCTGGCCCAGTTAGTCTAGGTTCGAGTCCTGGTACCCCAGCGACACACAGAAGCGCGACCGCCATTGGATGGCAGTCGCGCTTCATCGTGTTCGTGACCTGCGGGTATGCGGAACGCTAGTACCGGCGGCGCCGGTGACCGCGCTCCAGGCCGGTCACCCGCAGGAGCAGGAGGACCAGGAACGCTCCCGCGATCGAGCCAAGCAGCCCCGCAGTGCGGAACGTGCGGGTCTCCACGGTGTGGTACTCGACGAGTTCCCACAAGAACCCGCCGACGAACGAGCCGGTGACGCCCACGGCGATCGTGCCGAGAATGCCGATGTTGTCGCGACCGGGCAGCAGCAGGCGCGCTACGAGCCCGGCGACGAGTCCGATGACGAGCAGGATTACTACGAATGCCAACATGCAGCCTCAGCTACCAGATTTGACGGCGGTCATGCGTACGCGCCCGCCTGAGGTGGCCCGGGCGGCGCGGTTTGGCGCGGTCCGGGGCGGTGCGCTAACCTGGGGCCCGGCTGGGGATGAAGCGACCGGGAGCCGGTCGCGTACTCCAGCCGTTCTGCGAGTCAGCCCGGCCGCCGTGAGCCGCCGGATCACGCGCAGAATAGGAGTGCTTGGCCCCGTCGTCTAGCGGCCCAGGACGCCGCCCTCTCAAGGCGGTAGCGCCGGTTCAAATCCGGTCGGGGCTACTGAAGTAGCAACAGGTCAAGGGCTGAGTCCACAAGCTGGGCTCGGCCCGGTGCGGATCGCTGCCGTCGACGTCAGTCCCGCCGGTGCGTGGTCGGCCGCAGCCCGGGACTCGGTTAGCGCACGCCGACCGGCAGAAGCTCAGCTCGTGGCCGATCGGACCGTCGGCTGGGTGGCGCTGAGACCGGGCAGCTCGGCGCCGATCAGCTCCCCTATCGCTAGTTCCCCCTCGGG
>JASIBJ010000727.1 GCA_030045215.1 Streptosporangiaceae bacterium
AGAACAGCAGCGTCCTGAACGCCTGCTGCACCGGAGACTGATCGGTAAACGCGATGCACTCCTCAACGTCGAAGCCCATCCGCTCCCACACCTCGCGGCCGGTGAACCGGTTGCGCATCAGGTAGCAGCCCTCGACGACGAAGTCCTCCCGGTCGGCCCGCTCGGCCGCCGTTAGCTCCTTGTAGTAGTCCCGCAGCGCCAGCCGCCCGAAGGCGACATGCCGGGCCTCGTCCTGCATCACGTGGGCGAGCAGCTGGGTAACCAGGTCGTTGTTGGACAGGTCACGGTGCACGCCGAACGCGGCCAGCGCCAGGCCCTCGATCAGCACCTGCATGCCGAGGTAGGGCATGTCCCAGCGCGAGTCGGACAGCGCGTCGGCCAGCAGCTTGGCCAGGTCCGGGTTGACCGGGTAATACAGCCCGATCTTGTCCCGCATGAACCTGGAGTACAGCTCCACGTGCCTGGCCTCGTCCATCGCCTGGGTCGCGGCGTAGAACTTGGAATCCATGTCCGGCACCGACTCCACGATCCGCGCGGCCACGGTGAGGGCTCCCTGCTCGCCGTGCAGGAACTGGCTGAACAGCCACGCCGACAGGTGGTGGCCGAGCTCGTCCCGCTCGGCTTGGTTGAGCTTCTCCCACTGCGCCGACCCGTAGATCGGGTTGAGGCTCTCGTCCTGATCCATGACGTTGCAGGGGTTGACCGGGATCGACCAGTCGATCCGCTTGGTCGCGTCCCACTGCTTGTCCTTGCCTCGCTGGTACAGGTCGAGCAGTCGGGTCCTGCCGTTGTCGTACTCCCAGTTGAACCTGACCGCCCCGGCTGCCGGAATGTCCCAGGTCCCTGGCTCGACGGGCGTGGTGTAGTGGTCGTACGTGCTCACGGTGCCCTCCCCGGAGTTAACGGCGGTAACTAATGACATTACTCGCGAGTAGGCGATTGCTCTAGTGCTGGTTTGACCTCGTCCGGTATCGACCCGGGGCCGTGCTGACCTAGTGCGGGCGGGAACGGGCATGGTAGGCAGCGAACATGGACTTCGACATCCCCGGCGACCTTGTTCGCTACCTGTCCGAGCTTGATGAATTCATTGAGCGGGAGATACGGCCGCTGGAACAGCGCGATGACAACATCCGCTTCTTCGACCACCGCCGCGAGGACGCGAGAACCGACTGGGATCGTGGCGGCCTGCCGAACGGGCAGTGGGAGGAGCTATTGGCCGAAGCGCGCCGGCGGGCGGACGAGGCCGGCCACTACCGCTACTCGTTCCCCAAAAAATACGGCGGGCGCGACGGCACCAACCTGGGCATGGCGGTGATCAGGGAACACCTGGCGAGCAAGGGCCTCGGGCTGCACTGCGACCTGCAGAACGAGCACATGATCGTGGGCAACAACGTCGGGCTGCTGCTGATGCTGGAATACGGCACGCCGGAGCAGCGCGCCGAGTGGGTCGAAGGGCTGGCCGCGGGGCGGCGCGGGTTCGCGTTCGGCATCACCGAGCCAGCGCACGGCAGCGATGCCACGTACATGGAGACGACCGCGGTCAGGGATGGCGACGGCTGGGTGATCAACGGCGAGAAGACGTGGAATACCGGCGTCCACGCCGCCTCGCACGACCTGATTTTCGCCAGGACCGGCGGCGGGCCGGGCGACGCGGACGGGATCACCGCATTCCTCACGCCGATCTCGTCGCCTGGCTTCGCGGTCGAGGAGTACCTCTGGACGTTCAACATGCCGACCGACCACGCCCACGTGACGTTCCGTGACGTGCGGGTTCCGGGGAGCGCGATCTTCGGCGGCGAAGGCCGAGGGCTGCAGGTCGTGCAGCACTTCTTCAACGAGAACCGGATCCGCCAGGCCGCCTCCAGCCTCGGTGCGGCCCAGTACTGCATCAACGAGTCGGTGGCCTATGCGCTCCAGCGCAGGCCGTTCGGCAAGCCGCTCGCCGCCAACCAGGCGATCCAGTTCCCGCTGGTCGAACTCCAGACGCAGTGCGAGATGCTGCGGGCTCTCATCCACAAGACAGCCTGGCTGATGGACCGCGACGGCCCGTTCTCGGTGTCGGACAAGGTGTCGATGTGCAACTACTGGGCCAACCGGCTGTGCTGCGAGGCCGCCGACCGCGCCATGCAGGTGCACGGCGGGCTTGGCTACTCCCGGCACAAGCCGTTCGAGCACATCTACCGTCACCACCGGCGCTACCGGATCACCGAGGGCGCGGAGGAGATCCAGATGCGGCGGGTCGCCGGCTACATGTTCGGCTTCATGCGCCAGCGCGCGCCGAAGGGCGTGACGGAGCCCGGATGACTGCTACCAGCCGGTGGGACGACGCCCCGAAGCCCCCCGCGGATTTGGACGGGAACGAACTCGCTTCCGCGCTCGTGCCGCTTGCCGGGCCCGGCGCTTCCATCGAGGGCCTGACCCGCCTGTCCGGCGGCGCATCCAAGCAGACGTGGGCGTTCGACGCGATCGGGGCCGACGGCGAGCGGACCGAGCTGATCCTGCGCCGCAACGCACCCGGCCGTCCGGGCGAGCCCGGCGGCGTTGGCCGCGAGGCCCGCGCGCTCAGCCTCGCCCACGCAGCCGGCCTGCCGGTGCCGGAGGTGCTGGTGATCTCGGACGACGCCGAATGGGGCACGCCCGGCATGATCATGCGCCGGATCCCCGGCGAGACGATCGCCCGCAAGATCCTGCGCGACGAGCAGTACGCACGGGCCAGGGACGTGCTGGTTCGCCAGCTAGCCCAGTTTGCCGCCGGGCTGCACGGGGTCTCGGCGCCGGCCGATTTCCCCTCGCCCGATCCGGTGGCCGGGCTGCGCTGGCAGCTTGACGAGTTCGGCCGGCCGCCGTTTGGCCAGCACTGCGAGGTGTTCGAGCAGGCCCTTGCGTGGCTCGAGGCCAATCCGCCGCCGTCACGGGCGCCCGTGCTGCTGCATGGCGACTTCCGGCTCGGGAACCTGATCGTCGGGCCTGAGGGCCTGCGGGCGGTTCTTGACTGGGAGCTCACTCGTCTGGGCAACCCGGCTGAGGATCTTGGCTGGCCGTCCGTGAAGGCGTGGCGGTTCGGCGCTTCCGGGGCCGTGGCTGGCCTGGGCCGGCGGGAGGAGCTGCTGGCCGCCTATCGCGAGGCGGGCGGCGCCGACATCGGGCTAGACGAGCTGCGCTGGTG
>JASIBJ010000728.1 GCA_030045215.1 Streptosporangiaceae bacterium
CAGGATCACATCATCGGCGGCAGCATGTTTCGCCACGTAGTCGGCCTGGTCCCGGACGTCTTCGTTCGGGATCGGATGGCCGCGCACGTAGGGCGCGGCCGCGACCGAGAACCCAGCGACTGCCGCGACGGCAATCATCGAGGCCACCACCCAGGCCGCAGCACCCCCGCGCAGCCGCTGGCGCGCCAGCGCGCAGATGCCGCCGACTCCGACCGCCGCCACCGCGACGGTCACTGCGATCAACCAGGTCGAGGTGCGCAGGTCGCCGAAGGGATAGATCTTGACGGCCGACATCACGATCATCTCGGGCAGCAAAACGATGGCAGCCAAAGCCGTGGCTGGCCGCCCAAGGCGGAACATGGTCACCAGGCCGACGATCACCAATGGCAGGGCCAGCCAGGCCGGCCCCAGCCCGAAGTCCGCGCGCAGGTGGCCCAGCATCTTCGTGATGAACGCCCAGCTCGCGTGCAGGCCCTGGCCGAGGGGAACGTAATAGCCGTCCCAGTAGGTCGAGGCACCCAGCGCGTCTGCCGCCCGGGCGTCGAACGCCTCGTAGACGCCCAGCATCAGCACGGCCGTTACGCCCCCGGCGACCGCGACCTCGGCCAGACGGCCCCAGGCCCGCCTGACGAGCTGCACCACGAACAGCGCTCCGATCGCGGCCGCGCCGGTGAACGCCGCCACGTCGCTGATCAGCATGCCGCCCCAGACCGCCACTGACAGTGCGGCTAGCCCGCGGCGGGACCAGCTCCGTTCCAGGCGCGAGGTCAGTGCCAGGATCAGCAGTGCCATGAACGCATCGGCGGTGTACTGCTTCAGGTCATCGCGCAGCAGCATCGCGGGAACCAGGAGCACGGCCAGGCCGGCCAGGATCCCGGCCACTACCCGGTCGGCAGGCCCTCGCCAGCCAAGCCCGCGAGCAAGCCAGTAGGCAGCGGCTACCGCCAGGCCGGCAAAGGCCAGCGGCACTATCCGGGACGACTCGCTGGCCCCGATCGTGAAGACCCGCACCAGGAAGGACCAGCCGATGGGCGTGCTCGAGGTCGTCTCGGTCAGCTGGCTCAGCGGAAACCTGGTCGTGACCGCGACCCATGCCTCGTCGTTCCAGAATGGCTGGCTGAGCATGTAGCCGACATCGTGAACGACCAGGACACCCAGGCTCAGCACCAGAACCAGGAGATGCTCTGGGGTGAAGCGGCGAAGCCACGCCAGCGGGCGGACGCCGAGACGCGTCGCGGCCTGCGCAGAAGGCTCTGCGGTTGCGGTCCGGAACCGCGCGACTTGCTCAGCCATGATGACCGGGGCGAGGCTGCGCGTCGCCTCGGTTCGACGATGCGCGTACATCGGGCCTGGTGCGGGGGGTCCACATGGCGAATCTCCGTTTTAGCGGGCACAACCGGCAGATCTCGCCGCCGACTTGCGGTCTGCGAGGTGACCGGGCGAGCCCTCGGCAGTTCGCCCAGGATACTCGCCAACCCGCCGGAAATGTCGCTAATAGCGGGGGGATTCCGCCGATGCCGCAGGTCGGCTGCCCTTAACCCCGGCCGCGATTAGCAGCGCGACCGCGTCGGCAGGCAGCAGATGTGCCTGTATCACGCTTTCAGGCATGAGTTGCCGAAGGGTGCCACCTGCGCGAGCTCCTGCTCTACGCGGATATCGGCATTTGGCTGGGCTCGCGGTAGCCGCAGCGCGGGGACGCGATATCGGTCCCGCGCGCACAGCCGCGGATCCGGCCGCTGAGCCGGGACCGGTCGCCGGCGCCAGGGCGGCTGCGGCCTCGTCGCCCGGCCCTGAGGCTGATCCCGGCGGCTGACCCGCCGCCCCGCTGTGAGCTGAACCCGGCCAGCGCCCGGGCTGACTGGCGCTAAGCCGCGAGCTCAGCGAAGCTTGCTGCCCGCCACCAGCCTGGGTTCGTGCTCCGCTACACGCTGCCCCGGTTCCGCCCGTCGCTGGCCGGGCACCGCTGGCTGCCCGGGGGTCGTCAACCCCGACCCGGAATCCGGCGCGGAGGTCGAGGCGGCACTCGACGCGGTCCGCTGAGCCGGGACCTCAGCCGAGGACGCAGAGGCGGCGTAGCCGACCCGGTCGGCCAAGGGCCTCCCGCCGGGGATCGGCATGAGCTGCCGGCCTCCGTCATTCGCCTCGAACGCCCCGCCGGTGACCTCGTACCGCGGCGGCTTGCTGTGATGCTTGTACCGAGGATGCGCATTGGCGTGGAGGACCGCGGCGAGCCAGCAGAAAAGAGCAACGGCCACGACGATCGGGATGACCCACTGGGCGAGAATTGATCCAGACATCGGAGTACCCCCTCCCCTAGGGCTCGTCATACCCTCCTGTCCCGCTTGTCACGGCAGCAAATTTGCGGCGCCGGAACTTCGCTGAGACCTGCGCGCTCATAAATCATGATTGATTCGGATGTATCACTCGGGGGGCCGGATGCCATCGACGGCGCACCCGGCACGTCCTCGCGTGCCAGGCAGGCATATGTCACCATACGAGGGTGATCAGGTGGGGCACCCGATTCCTGTGGCTGCTGGCCCTCATCGTCGTCGTGGTCGTCCTTCACGACTTCCTGGCCGTGGTCCTCCTCGGTATCGTGGCCGTCGGTTACTACGTCTCACTGCACCTGCACCCCGACGAGTTCTGCCGGACGTGCGGAGGCACCGGCCGGCACTCCGGCTGGCTGTTCCTCTGGTCGCGGCGGCAGTGTCCCACCTGCGCGGGCCAGGGCCGCAATCGAAGGCTCGGCAACGTAATCCTGCACCCCAACCGGGACACGTTGCGTGAACGCAGCGCGAATCGGGCGAAGGAGCGACGCAGACTGCCTCGGGCCTGACAGTCAGCGACCCGGCTGAGCCAGCCCGGTCTCGTAGGCGAACACCACGAGCTGAGCGCGGTCTCTGGCGGCCAGTTTCATCATGGCCCGCCCGACGTGAGTCTTGACCGTCGAGCCGCTCACGTACAGCTGCCTCCCGATCTCCTCGTTCGACAGCCCGGCCGCGATCAGCGTGACCACCTCGCGCTCGCGGGCCGTCAGCTCGCCGATGCCGGGCACGCGGCGCGGAGTCCGCGTCCGGGCCGCAAACTCCGAGATCAGCCGTCTCGTGACCGCCGGGGACAGCAGCGCCTCACCAGCCGCCACGACCCGCACTCCGCGGATGAGTTCGGCGGCGTCGGTGTCCTTGACCAGGAACCCGGCGGCCCCGGCCCGCAGGGCGTCGAAGATGTACTCGTCCAGCTCGAACGTGGTCACGATGATCACGTGCACGCCGGCCAGGTCGGCCCGGTCGGCAATCCGCCTCGTCGCCTCGATACCGTCGAGCACCGGCATCCGGATGTCCATCAGCAGCACGTCCGGCTTCTCCTGGGCCGCCAGCTGGACCGCCTCTTCGCCGTTGCTCACCTGACCGATGACCGTCATGTCTTCTTCGGCATCGAGTAGCGCGGCGAAGCCGCTGCGCACCAGCGACTGGTCGTCGGCCAGCCCCACGCGGATCACGCGTCTGCCCGCGCCGCCATATCGGGCTGCCGAGCGGGCAGCCAGGCCGAGACGCGGAACCCGCCCGCCGCACTGGGCCCGGCGTCGAAGGTGCCACCCAGCTCCAGCACCCGCTCGGCCATCCCCCGGATCCCGTTCCCGGCTCCCCGGTTCCATTGGGCTGGAGCCGGCCGGACCAAACCGGCATCCTCCACCTCCACCGACACCCCGGCCGGCTCGTACCGCACCCGCACCGAGGCCGACCGCGCGCCGCTGTGCTTGCGGACGTTGGTCAGCGACTCCTGCACGATGCGGTACGCGGCAATGTCCGCGTCCACTGGCAACGACCCCGGCTCCCCTTCCACCGTCAGGCGCACCTCCAGCTCCGCTGACCGCACCGACGCCAGCAGGTCATCCAGCCCCGCCAGCCCCGCACTCGGCGACCGTGGCGCCCCATCCGGCCCCTCGTCCCGCAGCACGCCCAGCACCGCCCGCAGCTCTGACAGCGCCTGCTTGCTCACCCCGTGAATGGCCGTCAGCGCCTCCTTCGCCCGGTCTGGCTGGCGGTCCATCAAGTGCAACGCCGTATTCGCCTGCACGTTGATCACCGAGATATTGTGCGCCAGCACGTCATGCAGGTCCCTGGCGATCCGCATCCGGTCCTCGCTCGCCCGGCGCCTGAACTCCTCCTCCTGGCTGCGCTTGAGGGCAGCGGTCCGCTGGCCCCGAATTCTGATCAGCTCGGTGATGGCGACCAGGACAATCAGCCAAGCGGCGAGGCCGGCCGCCGCGGCTGCGCTCGCATGACCGTGAGTGCCGATCAGCCACGGCGGCCAGGTACTCCACAGGTAACCGATGACCACCGACACCACCGCGGCCGCGCGCTTGCGGGCGATCGCGGCGTTGAGGAACGCGACGATCAGCGCGAGCCAGATCAGCCCGCCACCGAGCTGGCCCGCCGTCAACGTGGCGGCCAGGCTGACGGCCAGGACGCCGACCGGGTAGCGCCGCCTGGCGACCAGGGCCAGGCCGGCGATCGCCAGCAGTACGTAGACATACCAGCCATCCATCCCAGCGCGGTGATGCCCGGACGAGCCCCAGGACTTGCTCGCGTATGTGGCGCCCAGTTGCAGGGCGGTCACCGCCAGCGCGATCCCAGCGTCGACCGCCCACTGGCCGGTGCGGCCTGGTGGTTGCTTACCGGGTGCAGCGCGCTCGGTCATGGCTAGTTCCGACCGTATGTCAGCTGCCGCGGGAGCCGCGTCGGCCTGCGGTCGAGTTTCAGTCGGATGGCCTACGCCTGTGGTCTACGCCGGCGACGGCCGCCTGGCTATGCGGCCTACTCAGGCCGGTCTCGCTGGCCGACGACGTCGCGGGCGTCCCCGAGCAGCATTGCTTGCTGTAACCAGCAGCGCCAGGGAAGAAGGGACGTTTGATAGCCATGGCGATCATCGAGGCCGCGGGCCTCACCAAGCGGTACGGCCACGTGCTGGCCGTCGATCGGCTCAGTTTCACTGTGGAACGCGGGCAGGTGGTCGGCTTCCTCGGCCCGAACGGCGCGGGGAAGACCACGACCCTGCGCATGCTGCTCGGGCTCGTCCGGCCAGATGCAGGCACTGCGGCCATCGGCGGGCGTGCCTACAGCGAGCTCTCCGACCCGTTGAGCCAGGTGGGAGCCGTGCTCGAGGCGTCAAGCTTCCACCCGGGCCGCAGTGCCCGCAACCACCTGCGCATCCAGGCCCTTGTGGCCGGTGTCGGCGCCGCTCGCATCGGCGTCGTACTCGATCGCGTTGGCCTCAGCGAGGCCGCGGACCGCCGCGTCCGCGGCTTCTCGCTCGGCATGCGCCAGCGACTCGGGCTGGCCACCGCGCTGCTCGCGGGTCCGGAGGTGCTCATCCTCGATGAGCCGGCTAAAGGGCTTGACCCCGAAGGCGTCCGGTGGCTGCGTGACCTAGTGCGTCACCTGGCCGCCGAGGGCACCGCAGTGCTGGTGTCCAGCCACATCCTGGCCGAAGTCGCGCAGACCGTGGATTCGGTCATCATTATCAATCACGGCCGGGTGATCACCCAGGCGCCCATCGCCGAACTCACCGCAACGGCCCGCCTTGAGGACGTATTCCTCGGGCTTACTACCGGGAGTTCCCATGGGATCTAACACCAGGCTGATCAGAGTTGAGCTGCTCAAGCTCCGTACGACGAGGCTGGCCTTCGGGCTGCTGGCCACCGCCGTCGGCCTGAGCGCGCTGTTCAGCATCCTCGAGGCCAGCCGGGCTGGCACCAATTCGGTCGCGCCGCTGTCGACCGCAGCCGGGCTGAACTCTGTCATCACCGGCGGCGTGCTGGCCCTGTTGTTTGCCGCGGTGCTGGGCGTGACCGTATCCAGCGGCGAGTTCCGGCACGAGACGGCGACCACCACCTACCTGGCCACGCCCAAGCGCAGCCGGGTGCTGGTGGCCAAGAGCGCCGCGGCCGCCTGCGGCGGGGCGGTCTTCGGCTTGGCCGGCTGGCTCGTCGCCACGGGGGTCGGCCTCGGCTTCGTTGCGGCCGACGGCTACACGGCACACATCAGCGACGCGACGCTGGCCAGGTACGCCGCCGGGCACGTCCTGGGCGGGGCGCTGCTGGCAGCGATCGGCGTCGGCATCGGCTCGCTGATCAGGTCCCAGCTGGTCGGCGTCATCGGCGTGCTCGTCTGGGCAGTGGTGATCGAGTCCATCATCGGAGGCCTGTTCAACTCGGTCCAGCCGTACCTGCCGTACACGGCCGCGACCACGCTCGCGGGCAGCGTCCTTGGCGGCGCCGCCTTCGGGCCCGCGCACGGCGCGTCAAGCAGTGCGAGCCCGCTGCCGTTCGCGGCGGCCGCGGCATTGCTGGCGGCGGTCGCGGTCGTGATCTCATCGATAGCGGCCAGGACTACTGTCGGCAGGGACATCAGCTAGCCGGGAGGTGCGGGCTAGCTGACGGGCTACGCGGGGTGCACCGGTAGCGGAGCGTGCCCGCGCTAGCTGGCAGCGATCATCCGGAGCTGCCCCGAGCGCGGCGTCAGTCCTGGTCTTCCGTGACGGTGATGTCCACGATGACGTCGCTGCGAGCAGTCACGACGACGCCGGCGGCCTCTCCGGTCAGCGACTTGCGAGACGAGGACAGGCCGTTCACCTTGATCGTGTACGTCGCTGGCGGCAGCCTCAGCAGGTAGGAGCCGTCCGCACTGGTCCTGCGGCCCTTATCCCTCGGCTCCCCGGTGGGTTCTTCCCATACGGCGCAGTGCCCGGCCGGCTGCCCGGAGGCGTATCTCACGAAGCCCCTGACCTCACCCCATTGCGACCTGGGCACTTCCACGGTCAGCCTCCAGACTTCCGGTGCGGGCTGCCCGCGCCGGCGAGCAGCCCGCACCGTGCGTAGCGCATCGAGCACAGCCTAGCCTGGTCAGCCTGGCTAGACCCGCGGCGACGCCTTCGGCAGGCACCGTCAGGAACGCCAGGTTTCGAGATTGTCGAGGGCCGCCTGAGTTATCCGGGTACCAGCGTTCAAGCGCGGATGGCTGGGGGTTACCCCGTAGGCGTGTATGGCAAGCGCGTAATACGCGCTGGTGTAGACCGGCGAGCCGCTCTGCCCCGGGCCAGTGGGGATGGTGTACATAAGCTGCCGTGTTTCGCTGCGGGCGATCCGACCGGACGCGGTCCACATCGACCCGTCAGGCTTCTTGTCCGCGGGGTACCCGGTGACTGTCACCTTGGTGCCGGTCAGCGATTTTGACGTCGAGCGCATCCCGAACCAGCCGACTGCGTTACCGATGTCGCAGTTGAGCTTGATGGCCCCGTAGTCGTAGAGGTCGTCTTCGCTGTCCATCCATCCCTTCACGGAGTACGCGGTGGCTCCCAGGCAGCTGCCAAAGGGGGGCGACTCACTTGCATTGTTACCGGGGATCACCAGGACCCTGGTCGCCCGCCCGTCCGCTTTCTCGTAGAGACAGTGCCCGGCGGTCGCAACAGTGTTGGCGGAGATGAGAAATCCGGTACACGTGGCCGGGTGGCCGTGCTGATAGCTAATGTCCAGCAGCGCGATCGCGCTGTAGGGAAAGGCCGTTGTGTTCGTGACCCGCTTACGGGTGTCCTTGCCGATCACGCTGTGGGGAGAAGCCCCGCCGGTGCGGCCGGAGAACGCAGGCACGACGGCGGGAGCCGGGCGAGCAGTAACCACTCTGGTGCCGCTGGCGCTGGAGGTGGACAGCGACCAGGAGACCGGCTCGTCCGGGGAGCTCAGAGAGTTCTTCGCGGTCGGAGCCAGGCTGTAGCAGATGTCGCCCGTCACGAGCACCGCGTCAGAACTCGAGGACACCGCGGCCTTGTACGTGCCGGCCGGGAAGTCCTCCGGGGTGCTGTAGGTGTTGCTCCAGGAGTGGCGGAGCGCCAGAGTTCCTGACAGGCTGGCATTCACGCCCCAGCCGGGCGGCCCCTTGACCGTGTACGACCAGCTGTAGGCGACCGCGGCGGTCTTCACCTTGAACCCGGTCTTGATCTTGATCGGGTGATCATCGGACTTCTCGTACTGGTAGATCCACGACGACCCGCAGCTGCCGTGCTTGATTCCGTCAGGACCGGCGCCCCTGGCATCCGCGGCCGCGTGGCGCATCACCAGGTTCTTGTCCGCGGCGGGAATCGCCACGACGGCCCCGTTAACCAGCTGCACCTCGACCTGGCCAGCTTTGCTGGGCCTGCTTGTGAGCAGCCTGGCCACGCCGACGATCGTCATGGGCGCCGTTGTCCGGGTGGCCGATGCGCCGGCGGCCTGCGCCTTACTGGCGGACGTCGCGGCATCCGCGGATACCGCCGGAGCGAGTGAGGCTAAGGCGACGGCTCCCACCGCCGCAATCACTCCGAGCGTGCGGATCGGATCATAGTGAACTACATCTAATCGGTTCATGATTGTCTACTCCTTTCTTCAAATAATAAGGATAGAATAATTATTAATGATATATCATCATGATCTTTTATATCGCAGCTTTATCGTGAGTTGCCCGTCACCCTGCTGACCCTCCGGCCCGGTCGTCAGCTCGTGACTAATGCTGGCAATCCGCAGGATGACGGGCCGACGTCTGGGCTGGCGCTGCTGTGGTCGTGCGGTGAATTATTGATAACGTCCTAGCGACCACGACCGGTGCGGGCTCGCCACCCAAGGGTTGCCGACCAGATACGGAGAGCAAGTGTCTACTGACTCCGAGAAAATCACGCCAGAGTCACGCGCGTATCGCGCTGCCCTGGAAGTTATCGGCCAGGTCGAGCCGGGGATTGCGGCCGCGATCTCGGCGGAGCTCAGGGATCAGCGCGCTTCGCTCAAGCTCATCGCCAGCGAGAACTACGCGTCGCCGGCCGTGCTGCTGGCCATGGGCAACTGGCTGAGCGACAAGTACGCCGAGGGCACCATCGGGCGGCGCTTCTACGCCGGCTGCGCCAACATTGACACCGTCGAGGCGATCGCGAGCGAGCACGCCCGCGAGTTGTTTGCCGCCCAGCACGCCTACGTCCAGCCCCACTCGGGCATCGACGCCAACCT
>JASIBJ010000729.1 GCA_030045215.1 Streptosporangiaceae bacterium
CCTGACGCCGTGACGGCTCCGGACTACCTGATCCGTGCTCTCTACGAGCCCGGGCCACCGGCGTTGCGTCCCCGGCCCTGCGTTTCGATCGAGAGGCCGTCCTCTTCGGAACCGCCACGCATGACGCCACCCATTCGGCGTGGACCGAGCCGGAAGTCCAGATCGAAGACCTCTTCGTCAGCGTCGCCGACAAGGTCTGTCCCTAGCCGGCCATGCCGTTGTGATTGGCCACCTTCGCGCCTTCGGCTATGTTCTGGCCCATGGGATTGTTTGACAGGCTCGGCGCCCAGGGCGCTTACGACCAGGTGTACGGCGGCGGCATGGCGCACCATGACGTCACGCACGAAATGCTCGCGGGCGCGGCCGGCTTCGAAGCCGTGCGCATGTATGAGCATCACCGCGAGCGCGAAGGCATCGTCGAGCACCACACGCTCGGCAAGGAACTGCTGGCCGGCTTCGCCGCCGCCGAGGTCGACAAGCACTTCGACAGCGGGCGGTACGGTCACCTGGACCGTCACGAGGCCAGGCGCCAGGCTCAGGATCAGGCCGACTTCCTCTGGCAGCAGCAGTACGGCCGGTACTGAGCCTGAAAGTGGCCCAGGGTTCTGGGCACAAAGTGGAGCATTAGTCCGCGCCGATTCCGATCTAGCCTCACTGTGTGAGCTCGAAAGGGCGAGCAGCAGGTGGCCGCCGCAAGTCGGCGGCCTGGGTGCGCTAGCTAAGGAGCCGGACCGTGACCAGCACTGCTGTGGGACAACGCACGCCCAGAGTCGACTTCTACTTCGACCCGGCCTGCCCGTTCGCCTGGATCACCTCGCGATGGATCCTGGAAGTTGAGAAGCTGCGGCCGATCGACCTGCACTTCCGCGTCATGAGCTTGTACGTGCTCAACGAGAACCGCGAGTTGCCCGACGGGTACCGCAAGCTGGTCGACATGTCGATCGGACCGGTGCGGGTGGCGACCGCGGCCGCGCAGCTCCACGGCGAGGACGTGCTGCGCGACCTGTATGCGGCCATGGGCAACCGCATTCACCGCGAGGACATGGAGGACTTCGACGAGGTGTCCCGCCGGGCTCTGGCCGAAGTCGGGTTGCCGGCCGAGCTGGCCGACGTCGCGCACGCTGAGACCTACGACGAGGAGGTGCGCAAGAGCCACCACGAAGGCATGGACCCGGTCGGGTACGAAGTCGGCACCCCCACTATCCACGTCGACGGAGTGGCTTTCTTCGGCCCGGTGCTGGGCGCGATCCCGCGAGCGAAGGAGGCTTTGTTCGTGTTCGACGGCGTTCTCGCGCTGGCCCGCAACCCGCATTTCTTCGAGCTCAAGCGGAGCAGGAACGTACCGCTCAGCTTCACCTGAGAAGCGCCTGCCGTGAACGCTCAGCTCGCAGAGACGGCTCGAGACCGGACGAGCAGGCGCGACTGGCTCGGCCTGCCCGACCTGGCCGGGCACCAGTCGCTCCTGGTGTCGCTGGTTATCGACAGCCTCGGCGACGGCCTGTTCGTTCCGTTCGCCCTCATCTACTTCCTGCACACGACCCGGCTTTCGTTACCATCGATCGGCCTCAGCCTGACTGTCGCCGGGCTGCTCGCGCTGCCGTGGGTTCTGCCAGTCGGCGTCCTGCTCGACCGGTTCCGTCCCTCGGCCGTGGTGATCGCCGCGAACCTCATCTCGGCGGTCGGCTACACCGGCTACCTGGTCGTCGGGCAGGCATGGCAGCTTGTACTCTTCGCGCTGCTCGCCGGAGTGGGTGGCCGGGTTTACTGGACGGCCAATCTCGGCCTCATCGGCGACGGGTTCGGCGCCGAGCTGCTGTCAGCCACGGCCTACAGGTCGATCCGCATCACGACCCGCCGCTTGGTCGGCCTCGTTACCTCCCTGAACCCGGCGGCGGCGAAGGCGTTGCGGCTGCCCACGTAGAGTTCGCCCCAGGTGATTACCTTCCCTGGCTCGGTCAGCATCGCGTAACCCTCGACGGCGTGCGCGCCACGCTGGCGTGCGAATTCGACGGCGGCCGCGATCATCTGGTAGGTGAACCCCTGCCAGCGGAAGGGCGTGCGAGTGAGCACGCAGGTGACGGCCCACACGCCCTCGTCGCGCTTGTCCTCGTTCCGGCCGGCCCAGGTAACCTGCCTGGTGAGCCGGATGTAGCGGGTCCGTGGCTCGATCGCGCACCACGTAACCGGCTCGTCGTCGAGGTAGCCGACAAGCCCGCAGGTCGTATCTGAATCCGGGTACCCGCAATCGGCCTGGGTCCGCAGCCGGTGCGCGCGTTCCTCTTCGCCGATCGCGTGCCATCCCCTCACGATCTTGAATCGCTGGCAAAAGCACAGTGCATCGAAGCAGCGGGCAGCTCCGACAACTGCCCGGAGGTCCTCCCATGACACCTCGTTCGCGGGCACGATGCGGAGCTTGGCGGCGCCCGGCGTGATGCTGGCCACGGCGACCGATGCTAGCCGCAGGTTAAGCCGGTAGGCGTCACCGGCCGGCCCTGCCGTCCGCGCCTGCGGCCTGTGGAGCTACCCGAATGTGAAGACGTATGCCTCGGCTCCTGGCTCGGAAAACGTGATCTCGAGTGTGCGGTCGCGGACCTCGTGGCCCTGTCGCACGAGCTGGTAGAGGCGCCCATCGCTGAGCAGCCCGTGCCCTTGGTCGTCGGTGTCAATTCCATGAGCTTCGCCAGGCGGCTCACCGTCGAGGTCGACGCGGAAGGGAATCGGATCGCGCGTCCCTGGCGAAAGCACCAGGTGGGCGTCGCGCGCGTGGAACCGCAACGCGATGCTTCCGGCGCCGCGCTCCAGGATGGCGTTCTCGCG
>JASIBJ010000730.1 GCA_030045215.1 Streptosporangiaceae bacterium
GCCTACGCCATTCACGGCGACACCTACGTGCCGCTGCAGCCGGTGTCACACGGCTGTATCCGGATCCCGATGGACATCGCCGAGTTCTTCTACACGCTGGTGCCGACTCCGGGCACGCCGGTGTACATCCGCGGCTGATGCCGGGCCCCGCAAGTCACAACTTGTACCCGATGTCACGCAAGAGCTGGTGACGGACCTGCACGTCGGCGTCGGTCTCGGTGCCGACCGGTGGCAGCCCGTCCACGACGCCGACCACACCGCGGCCGTGATCGGTAACAGCTACCAGCACCTCGACCGGATTCGCCGTCGCGCAGAAGATCGCGCACACCTCAGGTACGGCCTTGACCTGGTTGAGCACGTTGACCGGGAACCCCTCCCTCAGCATGATCACGAACACGTGCCCGGCTGCGATTGCCTCCGCGGCTGCGACGGCGATGGCGATGAGTTCAGCGGCGTTGCCCGACCGGCGAACCAGGCGCTGTGCCGAGGCCTCGCAGAATGCGAGTCCGAAGCGCAGATGGGGGCTGACCCCGGCCAGGGCCTCGTGAAGGTCCTCGACGGTCTTGATGAAGTGGGCCTGGCCGACAATGACGTTTACGTCCTCGGGCTTGTCCAGGGTGATGGCGTCGAGCGTGATAGCCATGAAGCCTCCTCAGGGCCGTCCATCGACTAGCGGACCGCGCCTACTGTGCCGACCGCGAGCCGCGCACCGCCGGCACCGATCTCGCCGCGCTCTCATGATGGTGGCAGACCCGCAAGTGTGCAGGGCGCGGCGCCCCGTCCGAGAGGTCCACGTGCGGCGCGCAGCCGCGAACCTGCAGACCAAAGAAGGTCGCCTCTCACGGAGAGTGAGGTGGTGTGCGCATACAGTTATGCCCTCTCGCGTGGTTGCGTGTGGATCAGGATGGATTGCGGGCGTATAAGCTAGCGCCGTCAAGGAAATCCAGGTAGGAGTGGGACCATGATGCGACGTGTCGCCGCGGCTGCGATTACGGCCGTCACTGCCGCGGGCCTCGCGGCGTGCGCCAGCACCAGCACCCCCGGCTCAAGCCAGACGGGCGCCGCCGGCGCGGCGAGCTGCAGCTACGCTTCCATCCAGAGCGAGCTGTACCAGAAGGGGGCGCTCACCGTCGCCACGGACAAGCCGGCGTACACGCCGTGGTTCGAGAACAACGATCCGGCGGACGGCAAGGGCTACGAGAGCGCAGTCGCCTACGCCGTGGCCAAGCAACTCGGATTCAAGCCGAGCCAGGTGCACTGGGCCTATGAGCCGTTCAACGACTCGTACGCGCCGGGACCGAAGAAGTTCGACTTTGACATCAACGAGATCTCCTACACCCCTCAGCGCGCCACGGCTGTCACGTTCTCGAACAGCTACTACGACGTAACGCAAGCGCTCGTAGTGCTCAAGGGCTCACCGATCGTGACCAAGCACACGCCATCCGATCTGAAGACGTACATCTATGGCGATCAGGTGGGCACCACCAGCCTCCAGTTCATCAACACCGAGATCCAGCCGGATAGCACGCCGAAGGTCTACCAGACGCTCAACGTGGTAGCAGAAGCGCTGCAGACGCACCAGATCCAGGCGTTCGTGACCGACACGCCGACGGCCCAGTACATGGCGGCTGACCAGATCCCCGGCGCAGTAATGATCGGGCAGTTCCCCTCGGCCGACGAGCACTACGGGCTGCTGTTCAGCAAGGGCGATCCACTGGTTAGCTGTGTGAACAAGGCCATCGCGACACTGCAGTCCGACGGCACGCTCGCAGCGCTGCAGAAGCAGTACCTCGGCATCTACCAAGACGCGCCGACAATCGAACCGTAGCTGCAGCGAGCAGATCCTCCTGTGATGACGCCGGACGGTAGTCCTGGTGACGACGGGCTGACCACGTCGGTGGTCGGCAGCCTCGCGGCCGGGGCACAGAGCGCGGCTTCGTTCGGCGGCGGTGGGCGTGGCCCGCGGCTGCTGAGCGGTGGCGGGAGGCGCGCCGCCGTCGTCTCAACGGTCAGCACGGTCGTGGTGCTAGCCGCCCTCACCGCGGTCTTCTGGCTGGCTCCGGGCAGCGAGGCGGTGCGGCACACGTTCTTCAACCCAACCGACATGTGGCAGTCGTTCGTAGGCGACCCGAAGAAGGGTTACTACTCGGTTGGCGCTGCCATCTGGCTGAACATCAGGATGTTCCTGGTGGCCGAGGTCCTGATCCTGATCTTGGCGCTGGTCATCGCACTCGCCCGGCAGTCGGCCAGCCCGGTCATGTTCCCGTTCCGCGTGCTCGCCATGATCTACGTGGATTTCTTCCGCGGTGTGCCACTGCTGCTCGTGGTCTTCGCGATCGGGCTCGGCGTCCCGGCGCTCCGGCTGCAGTTCGTGTCGAGCCAGTCGGCGGCCGTCTACGGAGTGGCGGCGCTCGTGCTCTCCTACTCTGCCTACGTATCCGAGGTCTACCGGGCCGGACTCAATTCCGTCCATCGCAGCCAGGTGGCCGCCGCCCGGTCGCTCGGGTTGTCGCACGGCACCGCACTGCGCCACGTGATCCTGCCGCAGGCCGTCCGCAATATCGTCCCGCCGCTGCTGAACGACTTCATCAGCCTGCAGAAGGACACCGCTCTGGTTGCCGTGCTGGGCGCCATTGAGGCGAACGAAGCGGCCCAGATCTACAGCGCCACTGTCTTCAACTTCTCAAGCTTCACGGTCGCGGCGATCCTGTTCCTGATCCTCACCATCCCGCTGGCGAGGTTCACGGACGGCCTCATCGACAGGGACCGTCGGCGCCGGCTCGCCGGAGCGATCCGGTGAGCGCGGACAGCCAGGCGGCAGAAGGCCAGCTCGCCGGTACCGACGCCATCAGGATCGAAGACCTGAGCAAGTCGTTTGGCCCGAACCTCGTTCTCAACGGGATCAGCCTGGCGGTGGTGCCGCACGAGGTCATCTGCCTGATCGGGGCGTCCGGATCCGGGAAGTCAACGCTGTTGCGCTGCATCAACTTGCTCGAGCCCATCGACTCCGGCCGGATCTGGCTTCTGGGGCAGGAGGTCACCGCGCCCGGTATCAACGTGAACATGGTGCGTCGGCGCGTCGGCATCGTGTTCCAGTCGTTCAACCTGTTTCCGCACATGACGGTGCTACGCAACGTGACGCTGGCCCCGATGAAGGCTCTCGGCATGCCGAGGGCCGCGGCCGAGGCGGTCGCCAGCGAGCTCCTGGACAGGTTCGGGCTAGCGGACAAGCGTTCTGAGTACCCGGACCGGCTGTCCGGCGGCCAGCAGCAGCGGGTGGCCATCGTCCGGGCACTCGCGGTGCAGCCGCAGGTCCTGCTGCTCGACGAGGTCACGAGCGCGCTCGACCCGGAACTGGTGGCCGAGGTGCTCGACGTCATCAGGGAGCTCGCGGCCGGCGGCATGACGATGCTG
>JASIBJ010000731.1 GCA_030045215.1 Streptosporangiaceae bacterium
TCGATCAAGAGAGCTGACCCGCTCGGCCCGCCCGAGTCCAGGAGGTATGGATGAGCCTGCCACAGATCGTGAGCCCGCAGGAGTGGCTGGTAGCACGCAAGGATTTGCTCGCCAGGGAAAAGGAACACACCAGGCAACGCGATGCCCTGAACGCCGACCGCCGGCGACTGCCGATGACGGTCGTCGAGAAGGATTACTGGTTCGAGGGCCCGGACGGGAAGATAGGGCTGGCGGACCTGTTTGACGGCTGCAGCCAGCTGATCGTCCAGCACGTGATGTTCGCTCCCGACTGGGACTCTCCCTGCCCTGGCTGCTCAGCCGGGCTTGACGAGATGGCGCCGGCGGTGTTCGCGCACCTTCGCACCAGGGACACGGCGTTCGCCGGGATCTCACGCGCGCCCTTCGCCAAGCTTGCCGCGGCCAAGTCGGCCAAGGGCTGGCAGTTCGACTGGTACTCCTCGCACGACAGCGACTTCAACTACGACTTCAACGCGACGCTGGACCCGGCGGTGGCACCGCCGGTGTACAACTACGAGCCGATCGCGGTGAGCGAGCCCGACGAGATGTCCGGCTTCAGTTGCTTCCTGCGCGACGGCGACGAGATCTTTCACACGTACTCGACCTGGGCGCGCGGGAGCGACCAGATCGGCAGCGCTTACACGCTGCTCGACCTCACCGCGCTCGGGCGCTCGGAGAAATGGGAGGAGCCCAAGGGCCGGGTCGCCAATCCGCACCCCGCGGACCCGACGTTCCTGTCCTGACCAGGGCGAGCCGAGGGCTTGCCGTCTCGCTACCGGGGCGGCAGGCCCGCCTCCTGCAGGAGGCCGGGGATCGCGTGCTCGGCACCGATCGCCATGACGTGCACGCCCGCGAGTCCCGGTACCGTGGCCAGCGCCGCGATCAGTTCGCTGCACAGCTTGTCGCCCTCGGCCCGGATGTGGTCGGGCCCCGCGGCCGTGAGCCGCGCGGATACGTGCTCGGGGATGAATACGCCCGGAATCCGGGCCAGGCGCTCCAGAGCGCGAGCTGACCGGACGGGTCCGACGCCGGCCAGGATGCGGCAGCGCTCCGTGACGCCCAGGTCTTCCAGGCGCCGCATCCAGGCGGCGAACACGGACACATCGAACACGAACTGCGTCTGGACGAACTGAGCTCCGGCGTCTGCTTTCGCCGTCAGGCGCCTGACCGCGGCATCCAGCCCGGCTGCCCCGTCTGACTGCGGCTGCCCCGGCGGATTCTCCACCGCGCCGAGCATCCAGGCCGGCGGCGGCTTCAGCATGCCGCCCGACATCAGCCTGCCCTCGTCGCGCATGGCCGTGGCTACCCGCAGAAGCTGGAAGCTGTCCAGGTCGAAGACCGGCATGGCGTCGGCGTGGTCGCCGTACCGCGGATGGTCGCCGGTCATGATCAGCACGTTCGGCACGCCGAAGGCCGCGGCGGACAGCAGCTCGGACTGCAGCGCGATGCGGTTCCGGTCCCTGCAGGTCAGCTGCATGATCGGCTCGACTCCCGCGCTGGCCGCGGCCACGCTGCCCGCCAGGCTCGAGAGCCGTACGGCCGCGCTCTGGTTGTCGGTGACGTTGACCGCGTCTACCCAACCCCGGAGGGCGGCAGCCTTCTGCGCAACCGGGGCGAGCGCGGCCCCGCGCGGCGGCCCGATCTCGGCCGTCACGGCGAACTGCCCTGACTCCAGCCGACGGCGGAACGTTCCAGCCTGCACCGATTCGGCGGCCGCGCCTTGACCGTCCGGTTTGCCGATCATGACGATCAATTTATCGTGGCCGCAAGGTCGCGTGACCGGCCCTCTAACCGGGGCGCGGTACTGGCCGTCCCCAGTTCCGGCTCGTGGTGCTGGCCATCCCCATAACCGGGGCGTGGTGCTGGCCATCCTCGTGCCGGTCCGCCCGGTCGGCCCCGCTGCGGCGGCCGAGTGATACCCGGGCGCTGACCCGCCGTGCACGCGTCGGCGCGCCCCGTCTTCGCGATCCTCCAGAGCCGGCGGTTCCGTCCTGACCTGGCGCCGCGCCACGTTGAGCTGGCCGAGGCCGCCGATGGCGGCAATGAACTGCGCGGCCAGCCCGGAGTGCGCCGACGTCGATTCGATCAAGCCCACGGTCGTGGCCCCGTCGATGAGGGCGGGGGTCAGGTCGAATACCGTGCCAATCGGCTGGACTCGCGCGCCGGCGTCGCGGGCCTGAGCGACAAGCTGACGGGCATCGTATGACTCTGGATCGCCGAGCACCAGGACGAGGTCGCTGCCGGTGGCCACCGCCCGAACCGTGGCCAGCCGGTCGGAAGGCGCGTAACAGAGGCCAGCCGGCGGGGTGCCCTGGGCGGCCGGGTAGCGAGAGCGCAGCGCCCCGATGACGCCGCTGGCTGCCTCCACCGGCAAACCGGGCTGCAGCATGTAGGAAATGCGCTGCGCGTCCCGCACGTTCAGCGCGGTCGTGCCGCCTGTGTTCTCGACGATCGTGAGCTGGCCGACCGCGCGGCTGGCGATGGGAGCGGCCGCGGCGGCCTGACGCTGGCCGATCAGTACGACATGCTGGCCCCGGTCCGCGAGCCGCCCGGCCGTTTCCTGGGCCTGCGCCACCAGCGGGCAGGTCGCGTCGATCACCACCAAGCCTCGCTCCGCGGCTTCCGCCCTGACCTGGCTGCTCACGCCGTGCGCCGGGAACAGGACGACGTCGCCCTCTTCCGCATCCGCGAGGGAGGAGACCTGCACGACTCCGAGCATGTCGAGTTCGGCGGCCGCCTCCGGCGGCACCGACAATGGCCCGAGTACGCGGACCGTCCGCCCGCGGCCGGAGTACTCGGCGGCCGCCTGCCGGTAGGTCTCCGCTGCGCGCAGCGCACCGCTGCACCACGGGCTGCCTGCGGCAAGCACGACGCGGCTGCCCGCAACCGCCGCCCACTCCTGGACGGCCGCCATGGCGACGGCGGCCGAGAGCCGGTCGCCAAGCGCGGCTGCGGCTGCGATCGCCGTGATGGCGCCGCCCGGCTGCGGGCACGTCGCCAGGTACAGCACGGCATCGCCTTCTGCTCCCGCGTCGGCGTATCGCGGCGCCGGCGCGAGCCGCACCTGGCGGGCCTTACGGTGCAGCGAGCCAGCCACCAGCGGCGCGGCCGCGCAGCTGATCGGTTCGGAAAGCTCGCCACCGAGCAGCGTGGGTACCAGCACCTCGCCCCGCTGCACGCTCAGGCCGGAGGCATGGATCTCGCGCACCAGCGGGGATGGCGTCCCTGTTACCCCGCCGGGCCGTGCAAACCTTGTCATGCGGTCTGGTTCCCCCCGTTCGTGGCCAGGCCGTACCGCCGGGCGCAGGCTCGTGGCCGATGCACAGGCCACGAGGCCACCTGTCGCTCTTCCCGGCCTCGTCCCGCGCTTGTCCCCGCTGGTGGCCAAGGTTCGGCCAACCGGGCCGGTGGCCGAAAAGTCTACCGAGCCTCTAGGAATTAATGGCATATGGCCATACGCTGGACGGGGTTTGCGCTCGTAATACGCGGCTGAGAGGGGATATAGGTTCCATGTCGAAAACTGACGAATTCCTGGAGAACAATCGTCGCTATGCGGAGTCCTTCGGTGGCCAGCTCCCCCTGCCACCGTCGGCCGGCGTCGCCGTCGTCGCGTGCATGGACGCCCGGCTCAACGTCTACGGGATCCTTGGGCTGGCCGAGGGGGAGGCGCATGTCATCCGCAATGCCGGAGGTGTCATCACCGACGACGAGATCCGGTCGCTCGCCATTAGCCAGCGACTGCTCGGCACCAGGGAGATCATCCTCATCCATCACACCGACTGCGGGATGCTGACCTTCACCGACGACGGGTTCAAGGCCGGCATCGAGGCTGAGACCGGTATCAAGCCGCCGTGGGCAGCGGAGGCGTTTCCTGACCTGGACGCCGACGTCAGGCAGTCCATCAACCGGATCAAGGCGAGTCCGTTCGTGCCGCACAAGGACGCGGTCCGCGGATTTGTGTTCGACGTAGCGACCGGGCTACTCACCGAGGTGAAGTAGCGGCGCCCGGCCTGGCGCCGGCGAGTCCTAGGTCTCCGGGTTCTCGCCGCGACTTTGCTGCTCGGCCAGGAACCGCTCGAACTGCGCTCCGAGTTCCTCTGCGGTCGGCATCGCCTCAGCGGCGTCGGCGAGCAGACGCTCCCGGTCGGCGGTGAAGGCGTCGTATTGCTCCTCGAGGGCCTGAACTACCTCAGCCACCTCGGAAGACCCTTCCACCTGCCTGGCGATCTCGAGGTCCGTGCGGCGCGCGGACTCGCGCAGCGAGTCGGCCGGCAGCATCAGGCCCGTCACCCGCTGCACGGAGTCCAGCAGCGTGACCGCCGCGGCCGGATAGGCGGCCTGGGCGAGGTAGTGCGGGACGTGCACGGCAAACCCGATCGCCGCCTTGTTGTCTTCGCCCAGGCGGTACTCAAGGAGCGCTGCCGCACTGCCCGGCACCTGAAGCTTGTCGACCAGCGGCCGGTAGCCCTCGATCAGCTCGGTCCGCGTGGCGTGCGCAGTCACTCCCAGGGGCCGGGTGTGCGGAACCCCCATCGGGATGCCGTGGAACCCGACACTGACCCGGACGCCGAGACGGTCAGACAACTGCCTGACCGCGCCGGTGAATGCGTCCCATTCGCGGTCAGGCTCCAGGCCGGATAGCAGGAGGAACTGAGTGCCCTCGCCGTCGTGCAGCATGGACAGGGTCAGTTCGGGTCCGTCGTACTCTTCCCAGTGATCCTTCGAGAAAGTCATGATCGGCCGGCGCGACCGGTAGTCGAGCAGCGAGTCGATGTCGAACCTGGCGATCGGCGTGGGATCCAGCGTGCTGGACAGGTGCGCAGAAAGCAGCCTGCCCGCAGCGCCGGCATCGATGAAGCCGTCCAGGTAATAGAGCATCACCAGGCCGCGGTCGGGCGTGGGCGCGCCGGGGTCCACCTCGTAGAGGTCAGCCGGATTGCGTGCCACGTTGGTCAGCCCCTCCGATCGCTGTTCACTATCAGTCTTACCAGCGCTACGAGCCCGGTGGTTAATCCCGTGAGCCTGAACCGGGGTCTCCGCCAACCCCCCGGGCCGACTGCTCCTGCCAGCGCTCCAGCAAACCTGCCATCTCGGCCGTTATGAAGTCGAAGTACCGCACGGTCTGCGCCATCCTGACACCGGCCGGCGAATCGGCACCCAGCACCTGCACCCCGTCACGCAGGTCGGCCGACCAGCGGGCGAACTGCCGCTCGCGCAGCTCGACGATGTCCTGCCACACGGTTTCCGGCATGCGGTAGTGCTGCCGTCGTGAGCCTGCCTCCCCCTCGGCCACTATCAGGCCGACCTGGACCAGGTAGCGGGCGCCACCCGAGATAGATGCCGGGCTGGCCTGTAGCACCTCCGCTAGATCGGCAGCGGTCATGCTGCTGGAGTCGGCGGTCAGCAGCGCCACGAAGATCCGGGCCGGCGTCCGCGGGAAACCGGTCAGGACCAGGTTGGACGTGAACCGCTCGATGAACTGCCGAACCGCAGCCTGTTCGGCCAGGCTGCGGTCTCGGGCGTTTGCGGAGAAGGCCGGTCGCCGGCCCGGACTGCCGTCTCCCGGCGTGGCGGCGGAGGCCAGCTGCCGGCCCGGACTGCCGTCTCCCGGCGTGGCGGCGGAGACCGCCCTTTCTTGCTGACTACTACGTTGCGTTGCGGACACGAGTCGACCGGGACACCTCGTTCCCCGTATATTTAGCGTTAGTATTTTCAGTACTTACTGAATCTAGCGTATCATCATGCTCCGTGGACGCTATCGAAGTCTCCGGCCTGCGCAAGTCGTTCGGCAAGACCGTCGCTCTCGATGGCCTCGACCTGGCAGTCGCGACCGGCGAGGTGCACGGTTTTCTCGGTCCCAACGGGGCCGGCAAAACCACCACAATCCGGATCTTGCTCGGATTGCTGCGATCCGATGCCGGCACCGTGAGGCTGCTTGGCGGTGACCCGTGGTCCGACGCGGTCGCGCTGCATCGGCGGCTCGCCTACGTGCCCGGCGACGTGACGCTGTGGCCGAACCTGACCGGCGGGGAGGTCATCGACCTGCTCGGCAGGCTGCGCGGCGGGCTTGATCCCAAGCGGCGCGCCGACCTGCTTGAGCGATTCGACCTGGATCCGACCAAGAAGGCCAGCGCCTACTCCAGGGGGAATCGGCAGAAGGTCGCCCTGATCGCCGCGCTGGCATCCGACGCCGAATTGCTCTTGCTGGACGAGCCCACGTCCGGACTTGACCCACTGATGGAGGCCGTGTTCCGCGAGTGGGCCGAGGACGAGCGGGCCCGCGGCCGTACGGTGCTGCTGTCCAGCCACATCCTGTCCGAGGTGGAGGCGCTCTGCGATCGGGTAACGATCATCCGCGCCGGTCGCACGGTAGAGACCGGCACCCTGTCCGAGCTGCGTCACCTGACCAGGACGTCGATCGCGGCGGAACTGTCCGGATCCGTTGACGGCCTTGATCGGCTTCCCGGCATCCATGATCTCGTCGTCGATCCGGGGAAGGACGGGGGCAGCCGCGTCCGGTGCGAGGTTGACTCCGACCAGCTTGATGCACTGCTGCGGCTGCTGGTTCCGGCCGGGGTCCGCACGCTCGTGAGTCAGCCGCCGACGCTGGAGGAACTCTTCCTGCGGCACTACGCCGCCGACGACGGGAACCTCTCGGCGAACGGACGCGACCAGCAGGTGTCGGCATGAGCGAGATTGCGATCCCGCGGAGAGCGGGGAGCGCAGCGTGAGAACGACGGCGTCAGTGGCCGCGCGACCGGGCTCCGGCCAGGGCGCGCCCGGGCGGGCCGGACTGGTCGTTTCGCTGACCGGAGTGCGCGAGCTGGCCAGGCTGGCATTCCGGCGCGACCGCATTGCCCTGCCGGCCTGGGTGTACGCACTCGCGGTGATCGCCGCCTCCGGCGGGTTCGGCATCAAGACCGTGTACAAGACGGCGAAAGATCGGCTGTCCATCACCGCGACCGTGCATCGCGACCCGGCTCTCTCGTTTCTTTACGGCCAGCTGCATGGCAGCTCGCTTGGCGCCATCGTCGCCTGGCGGTACATGTCGTATGCCGCGCTCGGGGCCGGCCTGATGGCGACCTTCCTGGTCGTGCGGCACTCGAGGGCGGACGAGGAAAGCGGGCGGCTTGAGCTTGTCGGCTCCACCGCGGTCGGGCGGCGGGCACCGCTCGCCGCCGCCATGCTGGTGGCCACGACCGCGGGCCTGATCTTGTTCGTGCTGACCAGCGCGCTCCTGGCCGCCGGCGGGCTGCCGCTGGCCGGCTCGATCGCGTTTGCCGCCGGCGAGTTTGCCTGCGGCCTGGTATTCGTCGGAGTCGCGGCGATCGCCGCCCAGATCAGCGGGACGGCCCGCGGGGCGCGCGGCATCGCCATCACCGCCCTCGCCGTTGCATTCCTGCTGCGCGGCGTCGGCGACTCGGGCGGCAGTCACGGGCTGACGTGGCTGACGTGGCTATCGCCGATCGGCTGGGCCGAGGTGGCGCGGCCGTACGCCTCCGAGCGCTGGTGGGTGCTCGCCCTGCCTGCGGCCACAACCG
>JASIBJ010000732.1 GCA_030045215.1 Streptosporangiaceae bacterium
GGCGGTCGAGCGGTGCCGGCATGCGTGGACCGTCCGCCTTCCGCGTCAGGTTCCACTGCGGCCCGCGCCCCGGCTGATCGCTCGCCTTGCAATACGTCGTACATCTACTTATGATGGTCATGTGAGTAAAGTGAGGGGCCCGATGCGGGAGCCGGCATACTTCGTTCTGGCGTCCCTGCTGGACGGGCCGCTGCATGGTTACGCCATCATCCAGCGCACCGGGGAACTGTCAGGCGGCCGGGTCCGGCTGGCGACCGGGACGTTGTACACGGCGCTAGACAAGCTCACCGCCGAGGGCCATGCGGAACTGGTGCGCGAGGAGATCGTCAACGGCCGGGCCCGCCGCTCCTACGGGCTGACGCCGCCTGGCGCGGGCGCGTTGCGGGCCGAAGCGGCGCGAATGGCGGAGGCGGCCAGCCTGGTGACCGACCGGGGCCGCCACCTGACGGCGGGGGGCCCGGGCCCGAAGGCGAGTCCTGCGTGACCCGGCTGGAGCGGCGCTGCCGCTGGCTACTGCGCGCCTACCCCGCCTGGTACCGGCGCGAGCGGTCCGGGGAAATGCTCGACACCCTGCTGGAGGCCAGCCTGCCCGGCCGCAGATGGCCTTCCGTCCGCGACGCGCGGGCACTGATGATCGGGGGCCTGCGGGTCCGAGGCTGGACCTGGCTGCTGTCGATGCTGTGGGTGGGAGCGGGCGTGGTCATCACTGGCTACTTGTTCTATGTCACCACCAAGCCGTTCAGCTGGGCTGACGTGACCTCCGGGATCGAAGGGTGGAGCGCAGATCCCGTGGCTGTGCAGATCGGCGTAGTCCTGGCGCAGGTCGCAGGGCTGGCTCTCCCTCTCCCGGTGCTGATTGCCGGGTTCATCAGGCTTCGCGGCTGGCGGCCGGCCAACTGGCTCCGCGCGACCGCGTGGACAGGAGCGTGGATTGCGGGCGCCGCTCTCATGGCCCAGGCCAGTGCCTGGGGGCAATACCCAGAGGGGAGCTGCCCCAATAGTTATCAGAACGGTATGGTTTGCCCTATTCCCAGCCCTGCCGTGGTGAGCTGGGGAGAGCTGCCGATCTGTGCCGCGTGGCTGGTGCTCGGGGCCGTGATGACCTGGATACTGGCGGTACCGGCCCGCCATTCGGACGTACCCAACACCAGCAGCCGAGCCAGCGGCAAAGCTAGCCGACGGCCGGCCGGTGCCGGTGATTTGCAAACGTAGAGCCCGTGCCCGCAGCGTGCCCGAAGTACAGGGCGAAGACGCGTCACCACAGTCGCTCGCGTTGCGGTGGTTGCTGCACTGCCAAGGCAGCCGAGCGTCCGATTTCCGGGAGGGTTGCTGGTCCAGTAGGGGGCCGGCGGTTAACGCCCTGCCCTGACCAGCAGTTCCATCAAGGGCAGCAAGCCGACCGCAGAGCCGCGTCCAGATCAGCCTTGGCCGATCAGCTCGTAGGCGGTCGCGGTCCCGGGAATGCCGCCACCGTGATAGTTCTGCACCCGCCACGTGCCGGTGATGCTGATCGTGCCGGCCCCGCCTGGCTGAGAGAACGAGCCTTGCCAGGACGACAGCTGGATCACTGCATAGCCGGAGCACTCGCCGTCGTTCTGCGCGCACCAGAGGGCTGAGTGCACCGGGTCGCCAGTCAGCACCAGCTGGGGGGGCGCGTCGGAGGAGGTTGGCGCAATCCCGCACGCGCCGTATTCGGGCCCGTCGCAGATTACGCTGAGACGGACTTTCTGGTCGACGTGCTGGCCGAGGAATGCCGAGAAGGTGGCTGCGGTGGCGTTGTCCGCCAGGTTGCCGGAGAAGCTCGGCGGGCCGGCAGGCTTAACGAAATTGTAGATGGCGATGATGCTGGCGATGACGCCAAGCACGCCCGCAAAGATCGCTAAGACCTGCCCTAGCCGACTCCTTCTCTTCCGCCTGGCGTCCGCACCTGTCTTCCGGGCAGCGGTAGCGTCTTGGCCGGTCGGCCCGCTCCCGGCTGCTCCCGTCACGGGCCCTCCCCGATGTCCTTCACCCGCCAACGGGCTGCTCACGGTGCTACGGCGATTGGACGCACTGCAGCTGGTACCGGTTGACATCAGAGACTGGGCGCGACTCGCCGGCCCGAGGTGCACGAGCACAGTCCTATCCGGCCTGGCACCGGCGCGCGCGGGCCGGGGAGATGCTGGGCACCCTGGGTCCATGCACGTGTCCGAGATCCCCACCTACGCCACAATTCCTTGCTGGGTGGGTGAACCCGGCGTGGTCATAAACGCCGGCTACCTGGGCGGGGCGGCATGGCTGCTGCTGAGTGTCCCGGTGCTAATCACCGGGATAGTGCGGCTGCGGCGAACTGACCGGGCCGGCCTGTGGCCCACTGTCTGGATTGCAGGCCTTCTGCTCATGATCCCGATCGCGGGCTGGCACACTTCCGCGCCAGCGGTCATGAGCGGTAACTGCTGGGAAGGCTCGGGGTGCGCACTTGCCGGATACCGCTACGCGGTCGTGAGCTGGTGGGAGCTGGCGGTCCTGGCCGGGTGGCTCGCGCTCGGAGCCACGATGACGCTGATCCTGGCCAGGACAGCTCCGTCTCGTGCTGCGTGCCCGATAAGACGGTCACAGGCACGTAGCCAGGATCAGCCCCGGCACTGATCGACCGACGATGACCTTGACCATGCCTGGCTGGAGTTCGGCTGGCAAGGCCGGGCTCGGCCTCGTCAGGGCCGCCTGCGCCTGCGGCGGCGGCGGCCGCCGGGCCGGTAGTGTCGCGGAGAGCGCCTCACCTGGCAGGAGCGGTCTTGGAGCGACTGGACAATCCCGTTCGCAATTACGCGTGGGGGTCGGCGGCTGACATTCCCGAGTTCCTGGGCGTCGAGCCAGGGGCGGGGCCTGTCGCCGAGCTGTGGATAGGCGCGCACCCCGACTCCCCGTCGCGGGTATCAAGGGACGGTACCGCGCGGTCCCTTGCCGAGGTGATCGGGGCGCAGCCGGACGCCGCCCTCGGGGCCCGGCTGATCAGCCGCTTCGGACCCAGGCTCCCGTTCCTGCTGAAAGTCATCTCGGCCGCCCGCAACCTCTCGCTGCAGGTGCACCCGGACAAGGAATACGCCACCCGCGCCTACGCGGCCCAGGAGCAGGCGCCAGGCGGGCCGCGTGACTACACAGACGCCAATCACAAGCCGGAGATCATCTGCGCGCTCCGCGACGGCTTCGCAGGACTGGATGGGTTCCGGCCGCTGCCGGGCACCCGCGCGCTGCTGGCTGAGCTGGATGTGCCCGGCCTCGGCTGGCTTGCCGCCAGCCTGGGCGACGCTGACCCGGCGGCCAGCCTCCGGGAGGTCGTGACCAGCGCAGTGACCGGCCCGGCAGACTGCACCGCGGTGATCGCCGACGTCCGGGCCGCGTGCGAGCGGGTAGCCGGTGACGGCGGGCCGTGGGGGCTCGCCTGCGCGGCCTACGCCGTGGTCGCGGCCGCGTACCCGGCCGACCCAGGCGTGCTCGTGGCGCTCCTGCTCAACTACGTGGAGCTGGCGGCGAGCGAGGCCGTTTTCGTGGGCGCCGGCGTGCCGCACTGTTACCTGCACGGCTTCGGCGCGGAGCTGATGGCGTCCTCGGACAACGTGCTGCGCGCGGGACTGACCAGCAAGCGCGTGAACGTGCCAGAGCTGCTCCGGGTGCTGAACTTCACCCCCGCCGAGCCTGAGGTGCTGCGCGCTCAGCCGGAGCCTGACGGGATCGAGGCGGTCTACCGGACGCCGGTTGACGACTTCAGGCTTAGCCGGCTGGAACTGGATAGTGAGCGGGCAACGCTGCCAGCTGGCAGGCCGCAGATCCTGCTGTGCGTCGAGGGCACAGCCGAGCTGCACGACGCCGCAGGGACCGGCCTGGAGTTGCGGCGCGGCCGGTCGGTCTTCATCCAGGCCACCGAGAGCGGAGTGAAAATCGGCGGCAAGGCCACCGTGCTGCGGGCGACAACGGCATCCTGATCCCTCCGTCTGCTGGCAGCAGCCAGGCCGGGACCGCTTAGTGCTGGCCGCCTGCCAGCACCTCGCGGAGCCTGGCGGCGAACCCATCGGGATGGCTGCCGAACCCGCCGTGGCCACCGGGGAACCGCGCGGGCTGGCCACCGAGCCGCTCGGCCAGCGCGTGCGCGGCCTGGTAGACCATCTGCTTCGGCTTCGACTCATCGCCCACGCCCACCACGATGCGAGTGGAGCTCCGCTGCAGCGCCGCCAGGTCCGGCTCGTAGTTGCCGATGATCGGGATCAGCCGGCCGGCGAACAGATCCAGGTTGGCGCCCATCCGGGACCCCGCCGCCGCATCTTCCGGCGTCTGCTCGGTCCGCGCGGGCGGCCCGCCGTCGCCGAAGCCGACACCCTTCGTGAATATCTGCATGGCCGCGAACGTGCCATCGCTGCGGTAGGTCTCGCCGACCCGCTCGTTCAGCGCGTGATACCGCGCCGCGTCGGGCAGCAGTTCCGAGACAGGCGGTTCGTGTGCTACCAGCGTGCGCACCCGGCCCGGATACCTGGCGACAAGATCCAGGGCGTACGTCGCGCCGCCACTCGAGCCCAGCACGTCGGCCTGGTCAGTGCTCACCGCGTCCAGCAGCCGGTGGGCATCGTCGGCAAACAGCGCGACCGTCAGGTCATCCCACGATCCCTGCATCGGGCTTCGCGAGTTGCCGCGGCAGTCATACGTGACGACCGTGTACTCATCGGCGAGCCGATCGGCGATGTCCTTGAACCCGTCGGCGTCCATCGGTCCGCCCGGGATCATCAGCAGCACCGGGCCGGAGCCCCGCACCTCGTAGTACAGCGATGCGCCCGGCACCTGCAACGTCTCGGTCTTCATATTCTCCTCCTGCTGGCCCCGAGAGCCTGGACTCCCGGCCCGCCCGTACCTCATCGTTCCAGCTCCCGTGGCTTCGCGCCGGGCTGGTCACCGGTGTTGTGGGTTCCACGCCACCAGCGGCTGGTCAAGCCGATGAGTTGCCTCCATTGCCTTGTCCGCCCGAGCAACACGGGTCATCTGCGTCAGTGCAGTTCGTCTGGCTTGTTCATAAGCTCTAGCCATGAGGCGCCACTTCGCGAGAGCCGGTGCAGCGACAGCGGCGGCCGCCCTCCTGAGCCTGTTTGGCTACCTGACTGACTCTGCCAGTACGCACGGCAGACATGCAGCCTGGCCGTATGGCGTCTTCGCCGCCGTCATGGTCGCAGGTGTGATCGTCTACCTCGTCAGCCAAGACAGCGCCCCAGCTGTCGCGGTGACACGCGATCCTTCCCGGGGTGACGGCTCGTCGGACCGTGATCCCACACTTGGCAACGCCACCACAGCCAATGTGCCAGAAGCCGAGCGGCGGCGGCAGCTCGGCCGGAAGCTTAGCGACGCGCGGCTGAAGGCGGGTCTTGCTCAGCAGATTCTCGCGAGGCAGTTGCCCAATCGCAGCGGCCGGCTTGGTGTCACAGTCGCGTGGCTCGACCGCGTGGAGCAGCAGTCAGAACCATCAGGAGTCAGCGCGCAGCGAGCACCACTTCCGCAGAGAAATCAACTTATTGCCTGGGCTACCATTTGCAAGAGAGATCCGTATTCATTGCTCTATGAGGCGAAAGTTCTGCTTCCAGAGTATTATCCAGATAAGTTTATCTGGCAGCCTCGTACTATTAGCCTGACGAGTACCGGGGCGGCGGACGGCAGCAGGTGGCGTACCGCGGATGTCGCGGATCCCAGGGAGGTTGTCGATCGCCTGACGAGTCTTCTGCAAGAAGGCGAGCGGCGCGATAACAGAGTTGAGCTAACTCTCATCGGTCCGCTCCTTCTGGCGCTCGCCGCTCAGGCCGGAAGCAGATCCGAGCTGGACCCGCTTATCCCAGCCTTGGCTCGGTACTTAGAGTTCGGCTCGGAGGTCCTGCAGCTGTGGCCGTCTGGCGGGCCCAATTCTCGAGACGTTGACTGGCAGAAGCGGATCCCGAGCCTGCTGCTGCTGAATGGTTTTGCCGGCCCGTACAAAGCCCTTACGACTCCGCAGCCTGTGCTAAGCCGCTACGACATTGTTACGGTGCGCGACTGCGGCGGCCTAATAGTCCTTCAGCAGGCGGACGGGTATATCACGATACCAGTCGTTGGCGATGCCGGTCTTGCCGCGATGGCCCGACATTTCGAGTTTTTGAGGAGCGGCCAGCCGGCCGACGAGTTCATAAAGGTGTTTAATTGGGGACCCTCTCCGGTCGAGCTGGCTGACTGGCAGAATGCGATGGCCGATGCTGACGAGTCGCCTGGCTGGCGCATGCTAATCCAGCCGTTCGTTGGTGATGTCACCATTCCCTCAGCAGTTCAGGATCGCCTGATCGACAAATGGAGGGACGAGGTCTCCGATGGATCACGACACGACGACGCCGATGATTATCGAGAGGCGCTCCGAAGGCGACGTGCGGGTTTCGAACTTACCCTAGAGCACGATGAGTGCTGGGACATCGTGTCGGGTCCGGCCTTCCGTCGATTCGTCGATCATGGGGAGCTACAGGTTACTTGGGCTCAGGAGACGCCCCAGGACAGATTGGAGCACCTTGATCGTCTGCTTGACCTCCTTGCCAGGCCGAATTACCACTTAGCTATCGTCAGGCCGAGTGACAAGATCTATGTGGAGATCTTCGGTTCTGATGCAGGCACGAGATCTGATCAGCAACTTTATTGCCTGTTGAAAGACCGAGGTAACGATGCTCCAAGCGTCTTCACATCTACCTACTTTGCTGACCGAAAGCAGTCGAGGGGTTTTGAGCTTCGCCACCAACAGATATTCGAAGCCTACAAAGCCCAAGGCGATGAAGTCGTCAAGAATCTTCCGCCAGCACTCTGGGATAAGGCAATCTTAACCTCCGAGATAAAGACGGCGATAAGTCGTATCCGCTCGGCACTTATGTGAGCCGGATAGCTTCCCAGTGTACGAACGCACCTCTCAGGCTAAAAGGCGACTGCCGAAGTCTGCGCCGGCACCCTGACACGGGAAGAGGCCGCCGGTTCTTCGGGGGCGTCGGCCACGGTCAGCTCCTCTGGCGTCACCAGCGGGGAGCGTCGAGAGCAGGCGGTCACACCCTCGTCAATGCCGATTCGATCGACAACGCCACAGCAATGGCGAAGGGCTGCCCGACAGTGCCCTCGGGGGCAACGTCGAGGTCTACGAAGCCAGCGAGATGTGACCGCCGATCAGCGGCCCCGGCGCGCCGGCGCCCAGGGACGCGAGGATCGGTTCGTTTGAATCAGCTGGCGGCGACTGTA
>JASIBJ010000733.1 GCA_030045215.1 Streptosporangiaceae bacterium
GCGGCAATACTGTCACCGCTGCACTCCGGGCTCTGCTTTCCGGGTCAGCGTCTCCCTCAAGGGCGTACTCCAGGGAGTTCGAGGACGTTATGACTACTCGACCGACCCCGGAAAGTTGCTCCAGCACTCCGACTGCGGGCGTGGCCCGCGTCGCCCACCCGGCAGGGAACGCTCCGGAGTAACAGCAGTCGAGGATGACGACTATCTGACGTGCCCGGCAGGCCTCCATGGCTTCGGAGATAAAACCGGCACTCATCGCAGTAGAGCTGAGGAAGTCAGGCTGCGTGTCTGAGGCGGCAAAATACAGCCGGCCCCTATGGTCCTTCAGCCCGTGTCCAGCGAAATAGAGGACATAAAGATCATCCCGCTGTGCTTCACGGAAGAACTTCTCGACTGCGCGCAGTGTGTCCTGATTCGTTTGATCTTCGAGCAGTTGCACGTTGTAGTCGCCGATCGCCGGGTCGGCGAGCACGTCCACCAGTGCCCTGGAGTCGGTCTTGGGCGATCTCAGCTGCTGAAGCTGGGCGTCCTCAAAGCTGCCCGCCGATATCAGGAGAGCGGAACGGCTTCCCGCCATTTGATCCCCCCACGCTCGAATATCAACGGGATCGTAACCTCCCCAGGCGGCGATCGGAAACGGCCTCGGGAAACGAACGCGTTGGGAGCCTGCTCGACGTGGACCTGCTCGGCGCTCACGCCAGCGCCGTCGATGCAGGCGGCCGAATGCTTGTAACGGCTGCTCTGCTGGCGCTTCCGCAGAATCCCCGGACTCATGTCGTCATGATCAACGAGATGGTCGATGAGAACGGCAATCGCTTGGGCTGGCGACCGGCCATCGCAGCGCTGCGTGTGCACTGAGTGCGGTCTGTGCGCCGAGCCTGCCGTCTGCGAGCCACCGGATTGGTCGCGTAGAGCGACTGCCGGTGGCGCACGCCCTTGGCCACTAGCCGCCGATGTTCGCGGCGACTTGGTGGGCCCGGTGCCAGTGGCCGTTGGTCTGGCCGACCACGAAGGCGGACGATCCGCGGGCGATGAGGTAGTACCCGCCGGCGCTGCAGTTGCCGGCCGCGCCGCACGACAGCGCCAGGATCTGGCTGTAGCCGCTCCTGGCGAGGACGGCCAGGCTCGGGATCTTGGCCGCCCGGCCCCATATTCCGTGGGCCTGGCTGACCAGGAACGGGTAGGTATCGGAGCCGATCTCATAGGATCCGGCGACGCTGCAGTCCCCGGTAGACGGGCACGACAAGGGGCCGATGGCAGCGCCCGCCGCCTGGCCGAACGCCGGCAAGCCGGGGATCGGCCGCGGGCGCCCCCAGCGGTGATGGACTTCGCTGAGGTCGAAGAAGACCTGGCCTGCGGAGTTCAGGTAGCTGCCCACGGCCGTGCAGGTGCCCGCCGCCGGGCACGCCAGCGGGCCGATCGAGTCGCCGCCGGTATCAAGCCCGGCGATGCCAGGGACCGGCATGGCCAACAACGGCGTCAGTCCCGCCCCCCGCCCGTCTGCCCGGGCTACCCCGGCTATCCCGAAACGCTCATCGCGCGCCGGAACGGCATCGCCTGGCAGCCAGTGACCGGGTCCTAAGCCAAAGGGCCAGGCCGATGACCATTAGAAGGCTCGGCGAAGAACGGGAAGATGCGCACAAGCGGTGCCTAGTTTGAGAACGAACTAGGCACCGCCCGCCGCTTCGCATCGCGCCCGGCCGCTGTCTGCGTGCGAGCCGCCGGGTCCCGTGGAGATCGAGCACTGAGGATCCGCGGTCGGACCCGCAGCGGGTTACGCTGACGCGAGCTACGCACACTGATGGCAGCAGATCCGGACGTTGGCGGTCCTTCTTGACCGGATCTGCCCAGCCGCGCCAACCTGAGGGCAGCGGCCATCGCGGACAGTACAGGAAGGGCGGCTCGTGGACGAGCAGACGGTCAGCGTTGGCGTTCAGGAAATCTCCTACGCCGGCAGCGAGGGCGACGGGCGCGCCGTCGTCTTCGTACATGGCAACTCGTGCTCGGCACGGACCTGGCGTCCGCTGCTGGAGGGCCCTTTCGGCCGCCGCTTCCGGTGCCTGGCGATCGACCTGCCTGGACACGGGCACTCCGCCCGGGCGACGGATCACGCGCAGTACTCCATGCCCGGCTATGCCGCTGTCCTCACCGGCTTCGCTGAAGCCAAGGGCGTTGCCGACGCGGTGCTGGTCGGGTGGAGCCTAGGCGGGCACGTCGTGCTCGAGGCCGCACCCGCCATGCCCGCAGCCGCGGGGTTCGTCATCTTCGGCACGCCGCCGGTCGGTTCAGCGGACCAGCTGAGCCGGGCGCTGCTGCCGAACCCAGCCTTGGGCGTCGGCTTCGCTGAAGTCGTCAGCGAGGACGCGGCGAGGTCTTTCGCCGCGTGCTTCACGGCGCCCGGATCCACCCTGTCGCTTGATGAGTTCACCGCCGACATCCTGGCCACCGACGGCGCGGCCCGGGCTGGCCTGCTCGCCAGCGTCGGGCAGGGCAGGTTCGGCGATGGGGTCGCCATCGCCGCCGAACTCGGCCGGCCGCTGGCGATCCTGCACGGCGAGGGCGATCAGATGGTGAACCTCGACTACATCAGGGCGCTGACCATACCGAGCCTCTGGCGCGGCGACGTCCAGCTGATCGCCGGCGCCGGGCACGCCCCGCATCAGGAGACACCAGTTCAGTTCGCCGACCTGCTGGAGCAGTTCATCGCCGACCTGGACGAGTAGCATGCCACGTCGATGCTGGCAGGTGCGCGACAAAGATGTGCCGCATCTCGCTGCCAGCGTCAGCGAAGACCGACTGGATGCGCTCTTCTCGGATGGCCGAGCGCGTTTAGTTACCCCGCGCGACCAGCCCGCTCGTCGGCAGATCCGGAT